>JBGPHP010000005.1:0-43607 GCA_041484445.1 Gemmatimonadota bacterium | reverse complement strand
GGAAGCGGGCCGCCGTCCGCCCAGGGGAGGCGTTTGGTGATCGTCGTGATCTCGGTGGCGGGCCGGCCATACACCTTCGCCACCTCGCGCAACGCCGCGCGGCGCTGGAACGTCACGTGATTCGCCACCATCGCTGAGCGGCCGCCGTCGTACTTCCGGAACACGTACTGCAGCGTCGCGTCGCGCTCGTCCCAGGGGAAATCAAGGTCGGCGTCCGGCGGGTCCTTGCGGCCGGGGTTCAGAAACCGCTCGAAGACGAGCCCCTGCGCGAGGGGATCGACGTGGGTGAGTCCCAGACAGTAGCTCACGATCGAGTTCGCCACGCTGCCGCGGCCGCAGTGGGTGGGCGCGTGGGCGACGATGTCGGCGACGACGAGGAAGTAGTCGGCGAACCCCTTCAACGCGATGATCGAGAGCTCGCGCTCGATCCGCTCCCGTACCACAGGTGCCAGCGTCTCGCCACCATAGCGACACGTCGCACCTTGCTCCGTGAGCGCCCGCAACCGGGCGAGGGCGTCGGGGCCGTGTCTCGCGGGGAGGATCACCCGGCCGTCCGGCGGCTCACCGCGGCACTGCTCGGCCAGCGCCACCGCGTTGTCGAGCGCCGCGGGGCAGTCGGGGAACAACCGCGCCATCTCGGATGCCGGCTTGAGCCAGGCGTCCCGGGGCGCCACCAGGTCGGCGGGGAGCGTCGACAGCGTGGCGTTCGCCGTGATGGCGGCGAGCAGCCGGTGTCGGGCGTGATCGTGCGGCTGTGCGAAGCACACGGCGTTGGTCGCGACCGGCGTCAGCCCGTGCGCGCGGGCGAAGGCGAGGGCCCGCTCGCGTCCGCGCCCGGGGACCAGCTCGACATAGAGGTTCTCGGTTCCCGATTCCCGCGCGACCTGGTCGAGGAGGTCGGTATCACTCGACAAAACTGCCACACCGGCACGATCTGCTGATAGCTGATGGCTGATGGCGTAGTTGCTTTCGCAGTGCCTCGCCGTAATCGCCCGGCACATCGTCGCCCAGCCCGTCGCGTCGAGCGGCAGCAACACCGCCCGCTCGCTCTTTGTCTCCGGCGTCGTCTCGAGGGACACCCCGTACACCGGCCGGAGTCCGTAGGCCCGCGCCACGCGGCGGAAGTCCATCGCGCCGTACACGCCGTTCGTGTCGGTGAGTGCGAGCGTCGTCATGCCGCGCTCGAGTGCCGCCTCGGCGAGGGCGTCCAGGGACGACGCTCCGGCGCCGCCGCCGATTAACGAAAACGCGGAGTGGACGTGGAGCTGAACAAATGAGGGACGGGGGACGGTCCCCCGTCCCTCGTCCCCCGTCCCCTTATCTCGCATACCGGATACTCGCCGTCCCGTAACGTCGCCGGACGCGGTCGAGGGCGGTGTTGAGCGCGTGGCGCCGCACCATGGGTGAGGGTGGATCGAAGAACGAGAGCTGGACGTCGCTGCCCGCGCCGAGGCTCACGGTGAGTCCGAGCGCGGCGAGCGCGATGCGCCGGGTGATGACCCGGTCGGCGAGGGCGCGTGCGGCGGCGGCGAGCTCGATGTCCAGATCGGTGGCGGGCTCGAGGGGCGTGGCGCCCACGGCATCCCGGTGATCGGCATAGCGCACCACGAGCTCCAGGCGATCGGCGGTGACGCGGCGCAGCCGCAGGCTCCGCCCGAGCTGCTCGGCGTGGCGGCGCAGCTCCATGTGCAGCAGGTCCCGGTCGTTCGTCTCGAGCCGCAGCGCGGCTTGTGCGCGGATCGTTTCGCGTCGCGCGGGCGGGAGGACGGGCCGCGGGTCGATACCGCTGGCACGCGCGTGCAGCACCACACCGCGGCGGCCGAGCACGCCTTCGACCTGGACGCGGGTGAGCGCCGCGAGCGTCCCGATACGGTCGACGTTGTAGCGCTCGAGCTGCTCGCGAACGTTGGGGAACGCGCCGGGAAGCGTGGCGAGCGGGTGCGGCGCGAGAAACGCCGGCTCGTCGCCGGGACGGACATCCACCACCGGCTCGGGCTTGAGCACGTGCGCCGCCACTTCGCTCACCACTTTGCTCGCGGCGAGGCCCACGGTCACCGGCAGGCCGAGGCGCCCCCAGATCTCGCGCCGGATCCGGACGGCGACGTCGGTCGCCGGGCCGAACAGTTTGCGGGTACCGGAGAGGTCGCCGTAGGCGTGGCCCAGCGTGTGCGGCTCGATGATCGGCACGTAGGGGTGGAGGATGCGCTCGAGGGCCAGCGCGGCCCGCCGGTACAGGCCGTAGCGCGGCGGCAGGAGCAGGAGGTCGGGGCAGCGGCGCAGGGCCTGGTAGATCGGCATGCCGGCCGTGACGCCCGCGAGGGTCGCTTCGGGGGACGCCGACCAGATGATCGCGCGGTCGGTTCCCCCCGGAGCGATCGCCAGCGGACGCCCCAGGAACCGTGCGCTCCGCTGCGCCACGCGCTCGACCGCGATCGGGAAGGTGAGCGGATTGACGTACAGAATGACGCGGTCCATCGGTTCGCCGGGCTACTGGGAGAGAGAACGTGCCCGAAGAAAAGCCGAAAGTCAAGCAGATCGAATTGCCAGTATTTACTGGCATATGTGTCAAAAATGTCGTGACACTGATATTAATATCTTACGGTAGGTCCCTGCGCGCGATAGCCTAATCAACCCCAATGAACCGACCCATCACTCGCCGGGACTTCCTCGACGGCATGGCCGTCGCCCTCGGCGCTTCACTGCTCCCCGCCGGCTGCCGTCCGGGCGAGCCCGACGCTCCGTACGCGCCGGAGCAGGATCCCCGCTACTACCCGCCCGCGCTGACCGGCCTGCGCGGCAACCACCCCGGCTCGTTCGATGTCGCTCACCGGCTGCGCGACGGCACGCTCTGGAAAACGGTGGGCCGGCCCCGCGACACGGGCGAGCGCTACGACCTCGTCGTCGTGGGAGCGGGGATCAGCGGCCTCTCGGCGGCACACTTCTATCGCAAGATCCACGGTGACACGGCGCGGATCCTCGTGCTCGACAATCACGACGACTTCGGAGGCCACGCCAAGCGCAACGAGTTCGTCGTCGGTGACCGGCGGCTGATCGGGTATGGCGGCACGGAGTCGATCGAGAGTCCCGCCCAATACAGTGCGGCCGCCAGAGACGTGCTCGCCGACCTGGGCATCGATGTACAGCGCTTCTACACGGCGTTCGACCGCCGGCGCTACGCCCGGCTCGGACTGGGACCCGGAATCTTTTTCGATCGAGAGACCTACGGAGCCGATCGTCTGCTGCGGGGCGATGCCGATGCCGTGTCGCGCTCCCTGCTGCAACGCGCCCCGCTCTCCGCCGCGGTGCAGCGTGACATCCTCCGGGTTTACAACGACCGTCAGGACCACTTCCCCGGTCTCACCTCGGACGAAAAGAAAGCCCGGCTCGCGAAGTTGAGCTACCGCGACTACCTGCTCACGGTCCTGCGCATCGTGCCGGAGGCGATCCCGTTCTTCCAGACCCGCACTCACGATCTGTACGGCGTCGGCATCGACGCGGTGCCCGCGCTCGATTGCTGGGGGCTCGAGTACCCGGGCTTCGCAGGATTGCGCCTCGGGGAGGGTCCCGGTCCCGGCATCGGACTCACCCCGTTGCTCGAGATGAACGAGGACGAGCCCTACATCTTCCACTTTCCCGACGGGAACGCATCGATCGCGCGGCTGCTGGTCCGGCGCCTGATCCCCACGGCGCTCCCGGGCGGCACCATGGAAGACGTCGTGACGGCGCGCCTCGACTACGCGGCGCTCGACGCCGCGGCGTCACCGACCCGCGTCCGGCTCAACTCGACCGTGCTGGGCGTGCGGCACGTGGGAGATCCGGGGTCGGCGCGGGAAGTCGATATCACCTACGTCCGTGGCGGACGCGCCTTCAAAGTGCGGGCGGGGGCGTGCGTACTCGCCGGCTGGCACACGATGATTCCCTACCTGTGTCCCGAGCTGCCGGAGCGGCAACGCACGGCGCTGGCGTACGCCGTGAAGGTGCCTTTGGTCTATACGAACGTCGCCCTGCGGAATTGGAGCGCGATCGCGCGGGCGGGAGTGTCCGAGGTGTTCGCGCCGAGCAGCTACTACTACCGAGTCTCGCTGGACTTTCCCGTCGACCTGGGAGCCTATCGTTCACCCCACGAGCCGACCGAGCCCGCCGTCCTCAAGCTGTTTCGTACGCCGTGTCACCCCGGGCTGCCGGCGCGGGAGCAACACCGGGCGGGCCGCACCGAGCTGCTGGGAACACCGTTCGCCACGTTCGAGCACCAGCTCCGGGACCAGCTCGGCCGGATGTTCGGGGCCGGCGGCTTCGATGCCGCCACGGACATCACCGCGATCACCGTCAACCGCTGGGCTCACGGCTATGCGTACGAGTACAACTCGCTCTGGGATGGACCGTGGGAAAAGGGGGAACAGCCGTGCGAGATCGCCCGAAAGCCGTTCGGGCGGGTGACGATCGCCAATTCGGATGCGGGGGCGTTCGCCTATACCAATTCGGCGATCGACCAGGCGTGGCGGGCGGTGCAGGAACTGTCGGCGTGAATCGAGGCGGTTTCTAGCGTTTCCCCAGGTAGGCTCGTACCAGTGGCGCGACCCGCTGGCGCACCAGCGCCGTCTGCAGCTCGTTGGTTTCCTCGCTCCCGGCGTCCACCAGGAGACGCGTCTTGTCACCCTCTCGGACCGCCACCGCGACGCCGTCGCGATACAAGACCCGGTTGCCGGCGAGTGCCGGGAGCGTTTCCCCCGGCACGATGATGCCGACCAGGTTCAGGGGATCGGCGCCGCTCACGGCGACGAGCGTCCCCGCAGCCTCTTCCCGCCGCACCGCCCGCAACGTGCCCACCGCCTCGGTGAGCGCGTATTGCTCCCCCGAGAAGCCGCCCACGAACCGGCCGCCACGGATTTCGCCCCGGGCCTCGAGCCGCCGGTACACGCGCAGCACGTCGCGCCACGGCACGAGCACCGTCTCTCGCTCGAGGAGCCTCCGGAACACGACGCCGTAACGTCGCAGCAGCATCCACGCGACCGCTTCGGCCTGCTGCTCCGCTGGCAACGGCGGGCGCCGGCCCGTGCGCGCCCAACGTCCCGCTGTTTCCACGCCGAAGGGGGCGCTCCGACCGCGGCGCCGCAGACGTCCGATCGGCTTGCGTCGATCCGAGGGCACGAGCAGCGCCCGCAACCCCGCGAAGCTGTCGGAGACGACCAGCCCCCACGCCACGAGCTCCCCCAGCCCTTTCTCGACCTCGGTGCGGAGCAGGCCGGTGGCGTTCACGAGGTCGCCGAAGAACGACGCCCCGCGCCCCTCGAGACAATCGAGCACCGCGCGTGCCGCATGTGACAACGACAGCTGGCCCGCCTCGGGCTCGGGGGGAATCGCGCGCCACACCTCGCCGCGCTCCCGGCGGAAGAGGGCCAGTGGGGTGGTGCGAATCGGGCCTGACTTGTGTGCGCCGTTGCCGGCCGGCGACGCCGGGCTGAGCCGGCCCCAGGCGATCTCGCCCGAAAGGCACAGGCCGTCGAGCCAGAGCGGGTCGTAGTCGGCGACCCGGGCGGGCAGCACGTCACCCTCCCACGCTCCCGCCGGCAGCTCGAAGCCATCCAGGATGTCGAGCACGGCGGCGAGCCCTTCGGGCCCCTCCGCCCGCGTTTCCGCGGTGAGCCGTTGCCAGCGGAACAGAAACCGCATGAAATCGGCCGCCGTGACGGGCTCGATCTCGCGCCGCAGCCGGTCGAGCGTGTAGCGGTGGATCCGGGCCAGCAGGCGCCGCTCACACCACTCGAGCTCCGTTACGCCGGGGGTGAAACGACCGCGCAGCACGAATCCTTCGTGCTCCAGTCCCCCCAGGCCGAAGTCGACCTCGGTCTGGGGCAATCCGAGGGCGGCGCCGATCGCGGCGGCCGTGGTGGGCCCCACGACCTCGAGCCGCCCGCGCACCAGCTCGCGAATCGCATCCTCGCGCGTCCACTGCTTGGCTCGTTCGCGCTCGGGCACCATGAGCACCGGCTCGCACGCCGCTCCCGGATAGACGGCGGCGAGCAGCGGCAGCCGCTCCACCGCGACCCAGAGCGGCGATGCGGTCTGGAGCACACCCGCCCGACCGGCGCGCCGCAGCTCCTCGAAGAGCGGGCCCCACCCATCCCCCTTCCCTCTTTCCCCGTCCCTTACCGGTCCCACCTCCCCGACCGGAATCCCTCCGGTAACGAGAAGTGAATCGTGCAGCTCGTCCGCGCTCTCGACGTCGGGCCACGCCTCCTCCTTCACCCGCTCGATCGCCTCCGTATCGAGCTTGCCGAACTCCTCGGCGGTCTTCACATCGAGCGAGCGCCGCGTCGCCACCGCCTGGGTGCGGCGCTCCTCGAGCGGCGCGTCGTCCAGGAAGGCGTACGGCTTGGCGTTGAGAATCTCGTGCGCGATGGGCGAGGGCTCCGTCGTATCGCGGGAGACGAGCGTGAACCGACCCGCCGCGATACCCTCGAGCACGCGCACCAGGCCCGCCAGATCCATCGCCTCGGTGAGGCAGTCCTCGATCGTCTGGTGGATCAGCGGGTGGTCCGGGATCTCCCGATCGCCCACCAGGTTCTCGGGGCAGGCGAGCTGATCCGGGAAGACGGCAGCCGAGAGATCCTCCGCGTCCATCCGCTGCAACGGCGTCGGCACCTGGCGGCCGGCGCGGAACCGCAGCACCGCAAGCGCCCGCGTCGCGTTCCAGCGCCAGCGGCTCTGGAACATCGGCGCGTCGAGCATCGCCTGGATCAGGATGTCCCGGACCCCGGCCGCGTTGAGGTACTGGAAGACGCTCTCCAGCGGGAAGCTGTGGTGCGGCCCGAGCGAAATGACGATCGCCTCGTCGTTCGCCGCGGCCTGCAGCTCGAAATTGAACGAGCGGCAGAACCGTTTGCGCAGGGCGAGGCCCCAGGCCTTGTTGATGCGCGCGCCGAACGGGGCGTGCAGGACCAGCTGCATCCCCCCGGCCTCGTCGAAGAAGCGCTCGAGAACGATGGTCTCCTGGGTCGGCACCACCCCGAGCACCGCGCGCGCCGCCGCGAGGTATTCGACCATCTGTCGCGCGGCCGGCTCGGGGATGCCGGCCTCCACGAGCCACCCGATCGCCCCCCGGACATCGCCCAGTCGCTGCTCGATGTCGCGCCGCAGCCGGGACACCTCCGCCGACAATTCGTCGGTACGTGCCGGCGCCTCCCCCAGCCAGAACGGGAGCGACGGAGGCTGACCGCGCGCATCGGCCACACGGACCTTTCCGGATTCGACCTTGAGAATCAGGTAGGACGCGTTGCCGAGCTGGAAGATGTCGCCCGGTGCACTCTCGATCGCGAAGTCCTCGTTCAGCGTGCCGACAAACGTCTCGGTGGGCTCGAGCACGACGCGATAGTCGCCCAGGTCGGGAATGGCTCCGCCCGAAGTGAGCGCCGCCAGCCGGGCCCCGCGCCGGGCGCGCAGCCGCCGGTTCACCCCGTCGTAGTGGATGTAGGCCGCCCGCCGCCCGCGCCGCGTGGTGAACCCCTCCGACAGCATCCGGACGACGTCGTCGTAGTCCTTACGCGACAGGTCCCGATACGGGTACGCCTGGCGCACGAGATCGTACAGGGCGTCCTCATCCCACTCCTCGCACGCGACCGAGGCGACCATCTGCTGCGCCAGGATGTCGAGCGGCTGCCGGGGAATGATGAGCCGGTCCAGCTGCCCCTCGCGGGCTGCGCGCACCAGCGCCGCGCATTCGACCAGCTCGTCGCGCGAGAGCGGAAAGATGCGACCCTTGGGGACCGCCCCCAGGCGATGGCCCGAGCGCCCCACCCGCTGCAACAGCGTGGCAATCGAGCGCGGCGTGCTGACCTGGCAGACGAGATCCACCGATCCGATGTCGATGCCCAGCTCCAGCGAGGCAGTCGCCACCAGCGCTCTCAGCTCGCCGTTCTTGAGGCGCGTCTCGGCCTCGAGTCGTTTCTCGCGCGAGAGACTGCCATGATGGGAGGTCACCTGGTCGGCGCCGAGGCGCTCGGAGAGCTGCATCGTCAGCCGCTCGCACAGCCGCCGGGTGTTCACGAACACGAGAGTGGTCTTGTGCTCGGTGATCAGCTGCGCGAGCCGTTCGTCGACCTCCTCCCACACCTCGGCGGACATCACCGCCTCGAGCGGCGAGGGCGGGATCTCGAGTGCCAGATCCAGCTCGCGCGCATGCCCCGAATCCACGATGGTCGGCAACGGCCGCCCGGTCCCGACGAGGAACTGCGCGATCTCCTCGATCGGCTTCTGGGTCGCCGAGAGCCCGATGCGCTGCAGCGGATGGCGCGACAGGGCGGCCAGTCGCTCGAGCGACAGAGCGAGGTGGCTGCCCCGCTTGTCCCGCGCGACCGCGTGGATCTCGTCCACGATCACGGTGCGCACGTTGCGCAGCGTCTCGCGCGCCCGCTCGGAGGTCAGAATGAGGTAGAGCGACTCCGGGGTGGTGACGAGGATGTGCGGCGGCTGCTTCACCATCGCCTGCCGCTCGGCGGGCGCCGTGTCGCCGGTGCGCAGCAGGACGCGGATGTTCGCGTCCGGCAGTCCTTCGGTCGCGAGCGCGGCGCGGATCTCACCCAGCGGCTGGGAGAGGTTCTTCTGGATGTCGTTCGACAGGGCCTTGAGCGGCGATACGTAGACGACCTGGATGTCGTCGGGCAGCGCGCCGTCCAACCCCTGGCGCAACAGATCGTCGATCGCAGCGAGGAACGCGGCAAAGGTCTTCCCCGAGCCGGTCGGGGCGGCGATCAGCACATCGCGTCCGGCCTGGATCAACGGCCAGGCGCGGTGCTGCGGCTCGGTGGGCTCCGGAAAGCGACTGGAGAACCAGCGATCCACGACCGGGTGAAAGCGCGCCCCGCTCATGTCGCGAAATATGCGACGGACGCGGCGATTCGCGTAGGGATGGTTGGCGGTACTTTATTCCCCGATGGAATCACCGTCGCGCTTCCGCGCCTTCGCCCGGGTCCGCCGCTGGCTCGACCGGCGCTCACCAGGCGTGCTGCTGTCGGCCGGAGCCGCTGCCGTCGCCGGGATCGGCGTCGTGGACTACGCCACGGGCCCGGAGTGGAGCTGGCTGGTGTTCTACCTCGCGCCCATCGCGGCCGTTACCTGGTTCGGCGGAAAGGCCCGCGGGTGCGCGGTCGCGGCACTGAGCGCCCTGGTGTGGGTGCTCGCCGACCTCATTGCCGGGCATCCGGAGTCCTCCTGGACCATCCGCCTGTGGAACGGATTCATCGGAACCGCTTTTTTCATCACCGTGCCGCTCGTGCTGGCGGCGCTGCGCGACGCGTTAGTCCGCGAGCAGTCCCTCGCCCGCACCGACGCCCTGACCGGGACCGCGAACACCCGCGCCTTCACCGAGCTGGCCGACCTGGAGATCCGCCGCGCCCGCCGTTACGCTACGCCGTTCGCCCTGGCCTACCTCGACGTGGACGAGTTCAAGCAGATCAACGACGCGCTCGGGCATTCGGCGGGGAATGCGATGCTGCAGACAGTGGCGGCGGCGTTGTCGCGCGGCGTCCGCGAGACCGACCACGTGGCCCGCATGGGAGGGGATGAGTTCGCGCTACTGGTGACCGACGCGAACGAAGCGGAGGCCCGGCGGGTGGTGCAACGCGTCCTGGCCGAAGTGGCGCTGGCGATGAACGGCGCGCGCTACACCGCGACGTTCAGCATGGGAGTGGCGGTGTTCGTCACCCCGCCCGCGACGGTGGACGAGCTGATCGCGCGGGCCGACGAGCTGATGTACGAAGTGAAGCGCGGCGGGAAGAACGCGGTGCGCTACCGCGTGTTCGCGGAGCAGTCGGCCGCGGGCTAGCCCAGGGCCGCGGCGAGCGACAGGCCGCGCGTCGCCGCGATCCGCTCGACGGTCTCCCCGATCTTGTTGTTCGGGGTCGAGGCGCCGGCCGTGATGCCGATGCACGCCGGCCCCGGCGGCAGCCAGTCCACCCGCCGGACCTCCTCGCGGGTCCCGACCGGCAAATGACGGATGCTCGCCGTCTGCGAGTCGATGCACAGCGCGTCTTCGATGTGGTAGGTCGCAACGCGCGGCGCGCAGATCGCCGCGAGATGGGTGGTGTTGCTCGAATTGTAGCCTCCGATCACCACCATGACGTCGAGCGGCTCCTCGATCAGCTTGAGCACCGCATCCTGGCGATCCTGCGTCGCCGAGCAGATGGTGTCGAAGGTGCGGAAGTGGTCGGCGAGCGCGGCTTCGCCCCAGCGCCGCACCATGCTCGCGCGCAGCTCACCCGCGATGGCGAGAGATTCGTTGGAGAGCATCGTCGTCTGATTCGCGACCCCGATCTTCACCAGGTCGGTATCCGGATCGAACCCCGGCGACACGGCGTGGGCAAAGTCGCGCAGCAGCTGCTCCTTGCTCCCTGTTCCCTCGATGAACGCGCACACCGCCTTGGCCTCATCCATGTGCCGGACGATGATGTACTTCCCGTGCGGGAAGTTCGTGACCTGGCTCGCGGTAGCCTTGGTTTCTTCATGGAAGAACTTGCCGTGGATCACCGCCGTGTAGCCGTCCCGCGCGTACGCCTCGACCCGCTTCCAGACGTTGAGGACCGAGCCGCACGTCGTGTCCACCAGCACGCACCCGAGCGCGCGCAGCCGCGCGAAGTCCTGCACCGTGACCCCGAAGGCGGGGAGGATGACGACGTCGGATTGCGTCACCGCGCCGAAATCGAATTCCCCATCCTCGCCACGGAACAGGAACGACACCCCCATCGCCCGAAGCTTGGAATTGACGTGCGGATTGTGGATGATTTCGCCGACGAGGAACGTGCGACGCTCGGGAAACTTGGTGCGGGTCTCGTACGCGTACTCCACGGCCCGGTCCACGCCGTAGCAGAACCCGAACTCCTGCGCCAGCCGGAAGGTTAGGTCCCCCACGAGAAGGGCGTTCCCATTCGCGCGGATCGCGTCGACGAGCCGGCTGTGATAGTCGGTCGTGAGCGCGCCTTCGATGGCGTCCTTGAGCCCGAAGCCCTTCCGGAAGTACGTCTGCTCCACGTGGGTCAATCTAGCGGCGTGCCGCCACCGGCGCGCAGGGCGTCGAGCACGCGCTGGACCCGCCAGCCGTCGCGGAAGCCGGCGGGATTCCCGGAAGGTGTCCCACCGCCGATCGTGGCCACGAGGTCGCGGGCGAGACGCACGAACGAGCGCGCCCACATGTTGTTGACCGTCGTGCGTCCGGAGAGGTCATCGGCGACGCTAATGTCCTCGAGCGGCCCCCCAGCCCGGCCGATCTCCAGTCGGCCCTCGCCGGTGAGTACGAGCGTGCCCTCAGCGCCGGTGATCTGCGCGAGGTGTCCGGGCCCATGGTGAGCGACCGCGGAAAGCGTCAACGTCGCCACCGCGCCGCCGGACAGCGTGAGCACCCCGCTCACGAACTCGTCGGCCGTCACCGGGCGGACCACCCCCGCGGCGTCGAGGCGCTCCTGGATGAAGGTTCCGACGCGGCCGGCTACGCGGGAGACTTCCCCGTCCGTCCAGAAGCGACACAAATCGATCAGGTGCGAGCCGACGGCGCCCAGGATGCCGCCGCCCTGGGCCGCATCGAACCACCAGGTCCATGGAGCGTTGGCCGTCTGCGGCCGACCGTCGCCGCGGAGGTACGGCTTGAGCGACAGCTCGACGTGGCGCACCGCGCCGATCGCGCCGGCCCGAACCAGCTCGCGCACCCGGCAGCGGTTCGGCTCATAGCGCAGCTCGTGGTCGAGCCACCCCACCTGCGACGGCCTCCGCTCGGCCGCGAGCACCATGCGGTGCGCCTCCGCGGCGTCGAGCGCCATCGGCTTCTCGCAGAGGACATGCTTCCCCGCCTCGAGCGCCGCGATGGCGCAGCGCGCGTGGCTGGGTGGTGTCGAAGAAACGACGACGAGATCCACGTCTGGCGACTGCGCCAGCTCCGTGCCGTCATCGTAGACGCGCGGGATGCCGAACTCCGCGGCGACCGCCTCCGCGTTGGCGCGCCGGCCGCTTGCGATCGCCGTCACCTGCGCCCCCGACACGAGCCGCAAGC
The DNA here is from genome assembly GCA_041484445.1 of Gemmatimonadota bacterium. Lineage (GTDB taxonomy): Bacteria > Gemmatimonadota > Gemmatimonadetes > Gemmatimonadales > GWC2-71-9 > DASTHG01. The sequence goes on along the minus strand of JBGPHP010000005.1, from coordinate 31,573 downwards.
CGGGGAGTTGCACGCGCTGTGCGAACCCGGTGCCGATGATGCCGATGCGCACCGTCATTGTTGCACCTGGCAGGACACGGTGTCCGCCGCCAGCGGTACGCGCTCGAGCGTGAGCTCCGCCGAGCGCGGTGCCCCGAGCCCCGCCTCGATTCCGTGACCGCGCACCTGCAAAGCGAGCGACGGAGTCGACTGTGTTACCGTCGCGGTGCCGTCGTCCACGGTCAAACCGTGCGTCGCCGGCCCGATCACGAACCGGACCGCCGCGATCACGCCGCGCACCGCGCCGCTGTCGGCCCGCGCCAGCAGCGGGTAGGTCCCGGTATCGAGCGCGGCCCGATCCGCGCGCAGCCACACCAGCACTCCCTGTCCCTGGCGCGCCCCGGTGACCAGGATGCCGCGGCCATCGGCGCACTGCTGCGCTCGGACGGGCACCTCGAACCGGATCGTGTCCGTCGCTCCCGCTTGCACCAGGCGCACCCGTCCCGTCCCCTGTGGCGCCGTGGGGCGCCCACACGATACGGCGAGGACGGCGGTCAGGACGGCACGGATGCGGCGCGTCACGGCACCGGCACTCCGAGCGTCCGGCGCGCCTCGGCCATCGAGAGCGTGTGGGGACGCAGGGCCTCGAGCAACCCCGGCGGCAGCGGACGCGGTCTCAGCGCGGGGCGGTCTACGCAGACGAGCACCATCCAGCCCGCGGCGGCGAGAATCGGCGTACCGTCGCGCAGCACGTCGAAGTTGAGGGTCATCGACGTCGTGCCGACCCGGCCGACATAGGTCGCCACCCGGAGTCGGTCGTCCAGCCGGGGCGGATGGAAGAACTCGCTGTGCACCGCCTTCCGCGGCAGGAAGATGTCGTAGCGGTCGAACACGTCTTTGTAGGCGAGGCCGCAGGATCGGAACAGCTCCGTTTCGGCGATTTCAAAGAACCGCACGTAGGAGCCGTAGAAGATGATGCCCGCGAAGTCCACGTCGGACCAGCGGACATACTCCTCGATGATGTAAGGCGTGGGAGCGACGGAGGGCATCGCCCCGGGAAACTAGAGGGGCCTAGGAGGCTGCGCCAGGACGCGCCACTTCGCCGTAGGTCCGCAAACGTCGCCACAGCGTCGTCCGGCTGATCCCCAGCCGCCGAGCGGCCTCCGCCAGCCGGCCGCTCGTCGCCGCGAGTGCTTCGAGGATCGCCTGGCGCTCCTGCTCGGCGAGCGTAGCCGCGCCACCGTTGCCGCCGATGACCACCGCCTCCCCGAGCGCCGTTTCGCCATCGCGCAACGGCACCGCTCGGCCCTGGAGCGCGAGCAGGGCGCGCCGCGCTTCGTGCGCGCTTCCGTTGGATGCGGCGAGCACACGCCGAGCGACGGTGTTGGCATATACCAACCCGCCGCCGGCATCAAACACCGCGATTCCCTGCTCGAGTGACTCGAGTACCGCGCGACCGAGCGCGTCCATCGGCACCCCTTACCATCGGACCACCGGAAAGGTTTCATCGGCGGCGGGGCCGGCGACCCCCGTGCAGCAGCCGGCCGCGCTCGGCCCGCGGCAAGTCCGTGAGCTGCCGTCGCATGTCGTCCAGCGAATCAGCCCGCACCGCCGGCCGCTTGCCGCGCAGGACGCTGAACCGCAGCGGCCGGTCGAGCGGCGGCAGGTCCGCCGGCCGCAGTCGCCGCGCCTGTCCCTCTTTGAGCCGCAGCCGAACCACCCCCACACCCTGCTCGACCTCGTAGTCGAGCAGGACTCGATCGCCGTACAGGTGGAGCGACCCCGGGAGCGCGTCCAGCCGCTCGCGCTCCGCCGCCGGGAGGATGTCGTCCACGTTCAGCACGAGCTGTCGCTGGATGAACGCGTCCCAGTTTTCTACCCCCGCGAGCTGCTCGGCGAGCCCGGCGGTCAGGCTCTCGGGGGCCACCGCCGCCAGTGTCCCCCCGGATCGCCGCCAGTACTCGCCGCCCCGGTCGAGGGACTGCCGCACTGTCCGTTGGTTGGGATGGGGGGTGCGGCCCCCGGCGAGCGCAGCCACCAGCGCCGCTCGCGCCGCCCCGGCGAGCGCCGGGGGAAAGGGGGTGGGAAGCGGCTCGACCTCGCGATCCAGCAGGAAACCGAAGTACTCTACGGTGCGCACGGCCATGAGCTTCCCGCGTCCCCTGCCTTCGGAGAACTCGACGGCCGTCGCGCCGCGCCGCGCGTAGCGGCGCACGAGGCGCTCCGGCACCTGCGTGCCCTCGATACCGGCGCGCGGATTGCCGAAACGGTCGGCGAAATAGCGCAGCGAGCCGGCCACGGCGCCCCAGCTGCCGCACACCGAATTCCGGGAGACGCGTGCCTCGCGACCGTCGGCGGTTTGCTCGTCGATCACGAGGTCGAAGGGCTGGATGCGGGCCACGAGGTCCTGGAAGGCCGCCAGCGCCTGGTCCTGGGCGATGGGGAAGCGCTCCGGCAGGGGCACCTCGATCTGACGGTAGGCGGAAGCCGTGCCCAGGGCGATATCCTCGAGCGCCTTGATGAGGACGCCGCGCCATTCGGCCCAGCGCTCGAGCGTTTCGCGGAACAGATGCCGCGGCAACCCGTAGACCTCTCCCAGGTAGCCGTGCTTATTCACGGCCTCCGCGAACACGTTGTAGGCCGTGAGGTGGTCGCTCCCCGGTACGATCAACCCCTTCAGATTCCGGTTCTCGCGGGTCATGCGGTGCAACGAATCGATGTTCGACGCCACGGCGACGATCGGAACGAGATCCGATTCGGCGTTCACCAGAAGCTCACCCCAGGGCCGGTCGACCGGCATCGACTCGACCGCGCGCCCGTAGCGGGTGAGCCGTCCTGCTTCGACGAGCCCCCGCTCGGTGAGCAGCTGCACCGCCGCGCGGTAGGAGCGGCGGTCGAGCGGCACCGGCAAGTCGAGCTCGCCCGCGTCCACCCCCAGCGCGGCGCAGGTGATCGCCACCCGCTCGGTGTCGCCCGCCAACTGGAACTCCGGCGGTGTGGGGCGCAGCGCCGAGAACTCGAGATTGCGGTCGCTCAGGATGTAGACCTCGCCGTTGGCCACGCGGCCGTGCACCCGGCCCGCCATCTGGAGGATCTCGTTCGCGCCGAGGTAGAGCCGAGTGAGGACGTTGCGGCCGCGGTCGACGACATTGGCGTACCGCGCGTCGTAGATCACGACCGTATCGAGGCCGCGCACGTTCAGGGCCGATTGGCCGGCGGCGGTCATCGCGAGCAGGAACGGCCGCTCCACCTCGCCGTCCAGGAAGGGCCGGATGACCCGGATCGGCTCCCCGCCGTGGTAGAACGCGGCCGTCAGTCGCGGCCACTGCGCCCCCAACCGGCCTGCCAGCTCCTCCACCTCGGCGCGGGTGGGAACGAAGACGGCCACGCCGCGTCGCTCCTTCAGCACCCGGCGTACGAATCGCTCGTCCAGAAAGTCGAGCGGCTGCAGCGGCACGACCCGGACCCGTGCCGCGCGCGCCGGGTCGAACGCCGTGGTTTCCAGCACTTCATCCGAATCGAGGTAGCGCGCGTAGAAGCTCGGATCCACCGTCGCCGACAACCAGATGAACCGACAGTGCGCACGCTTCCCGAGGGCGAGGCACAGCTCCAGCTCGGCCGAGGTCTGGTGAATCTCGTCCACGACCAGCGTATCCCGTGACGTGATCAAGCCGTCTTCGAACCAGCGCCGCGCGATCCCGGTCGTCACGATGACGACGTTCCAGGTCGGGGTTTCGGGCGTCGCTTCGCGCTCGCGGTTCACGACGCCGACGCGGAGCGGCACGCCGAGGATCCGCTCGGCGATGGTCCGGATCGCGAGCGTCTTGCCGGTGCCGGTCCCGGCCATGATGCCGAAGCCACGACCCGACGCCGCGAGCCGGCGGACGTCGTCGCCGTGCTCGCGCTCCAGCAGCGTATCGAGGTGCAGGCCCATCGCGAGCTCGATCGTCTCGCACGCCGCCCGGGTCGGGGCGATGACGATGACCCGGCCGGTCGACGGGACCGCCGCGAGATACGCCTGGGGATCGGGGGGGAGGAAGTGATCGCGCGTGGGGCTCACGGGTCAATTCAAAGAGGCCGGGCCGGAAAAAGCAAACGGCCGAGAGCGTGGTCGCTCTCGGCCGCCGTCCACCGACCCGTGGTGCTGGCTAGTCTCGATCTCGATCTCGGTCTCGACCGCGATTCCGGTCCCGATCCCGGCCCCGGTCGCGATCGAAGTCCCGATCCCGATCGAAGCGCTGGTGCCGGCGCTCCACGATAATGAGGCGTCGCGGCCCCCGGAAATACCCGAAGGAGTAGGGACGATAGAAGAACGGCCGGTACACCGGCCGCCAATGCGGCCGGCCGACGAACACGTCACCCGATACGTACGGGCGCGGCACCCCGAACCCAAAGGACAGCTGGACGCTCGTCTGAGCGGAGGCGGTACCGGCCGCGAGCAGCGTCACGAGTCCAGCGAGTAACATGATCCGTTTCATGGTGACCTCCTGGTTGCCTCGCAGTCCTAGTGGAAGCCCCGTGCCATCCTCGGGGGCGGACGCAACCCGTTGCTCACCTGTCGGTTGCACGCGTGGTGCAAGCTGCTGCGGAATGTGGTGTGTCCCTTCGGGAGGCCACCCGCCCGCTCAATCGCCGAAGCTGATACCGACCTCACGGGCCGTGGCGATCACGTCGGAATCGAGTGCGACGCGTTTCGGGCGGGAGAGCACCTGATCGATGGGAACGGCGACGATGTTGGGCGGCTGCAGGGCCACCATCATCCCGAATTGCTTGCTGGCCACCAGTCGCACGGCGGCCGCCCCGAAGCGCAACCCCAGCAGCCGGTCGAAGGTGGTGGGGCTGCCGCCCCGCTGGAGGTGTCCCAACACGAGCGAGCGGGTCTCCTTGCCGGTCAGCCGCTCGATGTCTTCCGCGACTTTCTCCGCGATGCCACCGAGCCGATGGCGCCCGGGATCGACGTAGCTCTCATGCCCTCCAACGGGCACCGCCCCTTCCGCCGCGACCACGATGCTGAAGTGGCGTCCCTGCGCCTCGCGCTCGCGGATCTTCTCGCACACGCGATTGATGTCGAAGGGGATCTCGGGGATGAGAATGACATCGGCGGTGCCGGCGACGCCGGAGTGCAGCGCGATGAAGCCGGCTTGACGTCCCATCACTTCGACCACCATCACCCGTTCGTGGCTCTCGGCGGTGGAGTGCAGCTTGTCGATGGCGTCGGTCGCGGTGGAGACGGCGGTATCGAACCCGAAGGTGGCGACGGTGCCGCCGACGTCGTTGTCGATCGTCTTGGGGACCCCGACGACGGGGATGCCCTTCGCCATGAGCCGGCGCGCGATGTCGAGGGAGCCGTCGCCGCCGATCACGACGAGCGCGTCGAGCTCGAAGGCTCCGAACGCGGTCACCAGCTCATCGGAGCGGTCGCGCTCGGTCCAGCTGCCGTCGGGCCGCTGCTCGCGCCATTTGAAGGGGTCGCCCCGGTTGGTGGTGCCGAGGATCGTCCCACCCATGTGGGTGATGCCGCGGACTTCGCTCGCACCGAGGGGAACCAGCAGGTCCTCGCCCAACAGTCCGCCGAAGCCGCGCCGCACGCCCACGCACTGCCAGCCCCGGTTGACCGCTGAGAGCACCGCTCCACGAATGACCGCGTTCAGGCCCGGTGCATCTCCGCCACCGGTCGAGATGGCGATCTTCACGACCCGACGCCGGCCTCCCGCAACAGACGGATCACCTCACCGGGCTCGGGGTGCCGTTTCGAGGTCTTCTTGGAGAAGATGCGGCGACCGTCGGACTCCACCTCGAACACACCGCCCGAGGACTCGATCAACTTCACCTCCGCGTCGGGAAAGGCACGACGGATCTCGGCCGCCAGACCGGCAGCCCGCGGCTCGTAGTTTCAGACGACGCAGTATTCTATGGTCACGCGCATGGCCGGAACGATAGCGGCGCTTGACATGCTGCGCCACACGGCTGAGCTTGCGCGCATCCCTCTCTCGCGCAGGATGCCGCGGCCGGCATGAGTCCGCTCCCGCGTTCCCGGGCGCTGCCCGCCAGCACCGTCCCTGTCGTCGTTGCGCTCGGCGCCCTCGCCGCCGTGGGGGTCGCCTTCGTCGGATACGCCACGGGCCGCCTCGCCACCAACGGCTCGTTCCCGCTGGCCTTCGTGGGCCTGGTGGTGGTCGGCGCGCTGACCCGTCGCTTTGGGATCGCGCTGCCCGGCAACGGATTCTCCTCCTACGTGCTGGGCGTGACCACGTTCGCGGTCATGGAACGCGGGTGGGAATTCGCCGCCATCGTGGCTCCACTCCTCACGGTACTGGGCGACGTTGTGCTGCGCCGGCTGCCGTTGCGGCTGGCCGGCTCGAACGCCTCCCACCTCACCGCCGGCTCGGCTTTGGTGGGCATCATCTACGAGCGGCTGGGCGGTGCGACGGGAAGCCTCGCCCTCGAGCCCGACAACGTCGGGCCAACCGCGGCGCTCGTCGTGCTCATGATGGTGATCGTCAACGGCTCGTTCTATCTCGAGCTGGCCCTGAGCCGGTCGATCGCCTGGGTGGACGCCCGCCTCACCGCCCGGTGGGAGGCGATCGTCTACGCCGCTTCGGTCGGCTTGGCGCTGGCCTGGTTCCGCCTGGCTCACACCGCCTTGCCGCTCGCCGCCTGGGTGGTGGTGGCCGCGGGGCTGCTCGGCGCGACGCTCGTCTCGGCGCACGTGATCCGCCTGGGGGTGCACGCCGACGAGCTGCTGCTCGTGCAGCGTTTGTCGCGCGCTATCGCGACCGACATCAACCTCGCCCATACGTTCGTCCACATTCAGGAAACGACCCGCCGCCTCGTGCCGTGGGAGCACATCGGATTCGCCCGATTCGATCCGAAGCGGCGGGAAATGGAGCTCGTCGCCGACACGGCGATGAAGGACGGCGTGAACGCCGTGTTCCGATTCGACGCGGACGCCGGCCTCTCGGGCGAGGCCGTACGAACGCGGCGGCCCGTGGTGGCGCGCAATCTGGGACGCGGTGATGCTGTGGCCCCGGGAACCGATCGCACCGGCTCGGAGATCCTGGTCCCGTTGTTTCACGGGGACCAGTTGATCGGGATCTGGAGCATCCGCCACTCCGACCCCTGGATGTATCGCGAATCCGACGCCGAGATCCTCAGCCTCGCCGCGCCGCAGATCGCGCTGATCCTCGCCCTCGAACGGGCGGTGCGCCCGGTGGTGGGCGCCTCCGATCAGACGACCCAATACGTCCAGACGATCACGGCCACAACGCAGGAGATCCACGCTTCGAGCCAGGAGGTCGCCGCTTCCGCCCAGCGGGCCAGCCAAGAGGCGCGCCGGGCGACGGAGCTGCTGGCCGCGGCCGCCGAAGAGGCGGGCGAGCTCCAGCACGGTGCCGCCGACCTGACCACCGCGGGGGATCAGACCCGTGAGGCGGGGGACCAGATGGAGCGGACCGCCGGGCGGGTCCGCACGGCGACCCAGGAGGCCGTGCGCCGGCTGAGCGAGCTGGGGCGCTCCACCGCGGAAGGCGCGAAGGAAATGGTGCGGCTGCGCGAGGCGGCGGCGCAGGTCGAGAAATTCTCGGAAGCGATCGGATTCGTGGCGAATCAGACCAACCTGCTCGCCCTCAACGCGACCATCGAGGCGGCGCGCGCCGGCGTCCACGGCCACGGCTTCGCCGTCGTCGCCGAGGAGGTCCACAAACTCGCGGAAGAAGCCGGTCGTGAAGCGCGCAACGTCGGCAAGTCGGTACAGGAAACGCTGCGCGTGCTCGACCGCGGCGGCCAGCTGTTGCAGCGCATCCGCGCGGAGCTGGGCGTCGTCGTCGAGGCCTCCACCGCCCTCCTTCCCGACCTCGACCGCATCGCCGAGGTGGCGGGTGGCACCGCACGCGCCGGCAAGCGCGTCGCGGAAGTGGCGCGGTCCACCGTGGAACGCGCCTCCCGCATGGCTCAATCACTGGCGGACGCGCAGAACGGGGCGTCGGCGTCGGCGCAGGAGGCGGAGTCCGTGGCCGCCGCCGCCGCGGAGCAGCTGCGCGCCATCGAAGATCTGGCGCACGGCGCCACCGAGCTCTCTTCGATCGCCGAGCGTCTTGCGCAGACCGTGGAATTCATCCGTGGCACCGAGGGTCGTCGCTAGCATCGCCCTCGGGGCGCTGACCGGGGCCCTCGCATGCGGTGGCTCCGGCGTCGGCCCCCCACCGTCCGCGCCGCGCATCGATTACGTCGACGGCGCGATCGAGCCGTTGCTGGTCCGTGGCCAGGCGGTCGTGCTGGAGGGATTCGGTTTCGGGGACGTGCAGGGGAACGGCGCGGTGCAGTTCACACGAGCGGGCGGCGGCGTGGTGCCCGCCACGATCGCCGCCGGAGGCTGGAGTGATCGGGCGGTGCAGGCCGTCGTGCCCGACAGCGCTACGACCGGTGCGCTCGTCCTCACGACCGCCGACGGACGGACGCTGTCCTCCACGGTCCATGTCCTGCCCCATGTGGTCTTCGACCCCGCGAGTCTCACCTGGCAGGCCCGGACCGCATTCCCCCGCTCACCAGTCGGCGTGGCGCTGGCGGCCGGCAGTGAGCCGTCGGGCGCCGGCATCGACGTCGTCGTGTACGCCGCCGGCGGAGCCGAGCCGTTGAGCGGGGACTCCGCGATCCTGCCGGATTCCGGCGTCTTTGTCGCTCGCGCCGTGCCGGGGGGCACGATCGGTACGTGGAGCCGGCCCCGCGATCTCCCGGCCCGACGGGCGTTCGCGGCGCTCGCGATCGCGAACCGCTTCAACTCCCGCTACTCCGGCCGGGCGGTGTACGTGATCGGCGGCGTCGATTCCGCGTCACGCGCCCGCAGCACGGTATATCAATCACTGGCCAGCGCCGACACGGCGCTCGACCCGTTCACGCCGATCGAGCCGCTCCCCATCCCGGTCTCCGGCGCCATCGCCGTCGTGCGGCGCGGACGCATCTACATCATGGGCGGCGCCGACTCGCTGGGGCGGCCGCAGCCGAACGTGTTCGTCGGGCGCATCGGCGTAGATGGCCACATCGACGGCTGGTATGTGCAGCCGCCCCTCCCGGCCGCGCGCGCGTACGGCGGCGGCGTGGTCCTGGACACGCGCGTGAGCGTGTTCGGCGGGATCCGTGACAGCGCTCCACCGGGCGGTGGACTCGACACGCTCCAGCCACGCCTGGCCGCGGGCGACGGCGCGGCCGTGAGTCTCTCCTCGGGGTTCTTCACCGGGGCGTGGGCCCCCGGAGGCCCCGCGCTCCCCGTCGGTCGTTCGCAGTTCGCGACCCTGACGCTCGGAGACGTCGTACTCCTGGTCGGTGGGGTGTATCCAGCCGCCGTGACGAGCCCGGCGGAAACGATCGCGGGATTCGTGATCGGGGGAGACTCGCTCGGCGACTTCTCCGGCCCGGTTGGAGCCAACTCAATCGCCGGGATGGGCGGGGGAACCCTGGTGGGCCCGGCGGGGGCGAGCTGGCTGGACGGCGATGGCTCGCCGCACGGTCTCGTCGTCGGCGGCATCGATCTCGCCACCCGCGAGCGCCGTGACGGCGCGTGGGGATTCTGAGCGCAGGCGGGACACTCGAAGGCTCGCGGCATCGCGCGGCGGAGCCGCGTTTCCTATCTTGGGGTGAGAGGGAGGCTCGAGTGCGCGCAATCATGACCGCCGGTTTGCTCCTCGCGGGTGGAGCCAGGGTGCTCGGGGCGCAGCATGCCCACGACTTCGACCTGAGCGTGTTCGGAGCGTATACCCGCTTCGACCAGGGCTTCAACCTGGACGCAGGGATCGGCGGGGGCGCGCGCCTGACCTATTACCTCGCCAGCCGCGTCGGCATCGGTGCCGACGTGTTGTTCTTGCGGGAGCAGAACGTCCCCGGATCGCCCGGGGCCACGATGGATCCCCTGATCGGCGGCGCCAACCTGGTCGTCCGCCTCCCGGCGCTGCTGTACGTCGTGGCCGGCTACTCCCGCATCGACTTCGGCAAGAGCGTCCCGTTCTCCTTTACCGATGGGGGATTCCACGGCGGGCTGGGGGTGCGCCTCCCGCTCGGCGAGCGGATCGGCATGTTGGTGGAAGGCCGGGCGATCTACACGCCGAGCACCAAAGGCAGCTTCGGCTCGGACCACGCGACGCATCTGCTGGCCCTCGTGGGTTTCTCGTTCCTGCAAAGTGGCGGAGCGCCCTCCACCCCCAGAGGGCCGAAGGACACCGATGCCGACGGCGTCCCGGACAAGCGCGACGCATGTCCCAAGACGCCCCTCGGGGCGACGGTGGACGTGCGCGGCTGCCCGACCGACTCCGATCAGGACGGCGTGCTCGACGGCCTGGATAAGTGCCCCGGCACGCCGGCGGGCGCGAAAATCGACGCCACCGGATGTCCCCTGGATGCGGACCGCGACGGCGTCCCCGACGGTCTGGATCAGTGCGCCGACACGCCCGCGGGCGCGACCGTCAACAACGTCGGATGCCCGTCCGATGCCGATCGGGACGCCGTGCTCGACGGACTCGATCAGTGCCCCGACACCCCCGTCGGGGCGACCGTGGATGCGAACGGCTGTCCCTCGGACGCCGACGGCGACAAGGTGTTCGACGGTCTGGACAAGTGCCCCGACACCCCGACCGGCGTCATCGTCGACGCCACCGGCTGCCCCAAGGACGGCGACAACGACGGCGTCCCCGACGGCATCGACAAGTGCCCCAACTCCCCCGTGGGACAACGGGTGGACGCCACGGGCTGCCCCCTCGCGCGGGACTCCGACGGCGACGGCGTTCCCGACAATCTCGATCGTTGCCCCGGCACCCCGACCGGCACACCGGTGGACCAGGTCGGCTGCGTCATCCTGTTCCGCGAGGAACGGACGCCGGGAGCGCGCCCGAGCGTGATCCTGAAGGGGGTCAACTTCCAGACCGGCCGCTCGGCGCTTACGTCGGAATCGTTCACGGTGCTGGACCAGGTCGCTGCGTCGCTCGTGGCCAACCCCGAGATCAACATCGAGGTGGCGGGCTACACCGACAACACGGGATCCGCCGCGGTGAACACCAGGCTCTCGCGGTCGCGCGCGATCGCGGTCCGGGCGTATCTGGCCCGTAAGGGCGTCGCGCCCTCGCGCATGGTTGCGCGGGGATTCGGCCCGACGAGCCCCGTGACGTCGAATGCGACGGCCGCCGGGCGGGCCCAGAACCGGAGGGTGGAGCTGCACAAGCTGCCGTAACGGTCGTCGCACCGCCCGCGCCACGGCGCCGCGCATCGCGGTGTCGTGGCGCGTGGCGTCACGGCGCCGATGTCCCTACCTTTCCCGCTCCCGAACCCGGTACGACCGTGCCGCGCCGCTCATTCGCCCTCCTCGCCCTGGTCCTCACCGGCGCCCCACTCGCCGCTCAGACCGGCGCCAGCATTCCGACCCCCCGATCGGTCCTTGGCTTCGACCCCGGAGACGATCGCAAGCTGGCCGACTGGCCGACCCTCGTGCGCTACTACCAGGCGCTTGCCCGGGCCAGCGATCGCGTCGATTACCGCGAGATCGGGAAGACGACGCTCGGAGCGCCGTTCATCACGCTGGCCATTTCCTCTCCTCAGAACCTGCGACGGCTGGACGTCTATCGCCGGATGAACGACCGGCTGGCCGATCCCCGCACCCTACGCTCGAACCGGGATGCCGTGGCGGCGTTGCACGATGGCCGGACGATGGTGTTGATCACGGGCGGGATCCACTCCGACGAGGTCGGCGGCAACCTCGCGCCCGCGGTGCTCGCCTATCGGCTCGCGACCGATACCAGCGCGCGGATTCGCGGCATCCTGGACAATGTCATCCTGTGGCTCGTACCGTCCCTCAACCCGGACGGCGTCACGATCGTGGCGAAGTGGTATGCGAAGACGCTGGGGACTCCCGCCGAGGGAAGCGACCCGCCCGAGCTGTACCATCACTATATCGGGCACGACAACAACCGGGACTGGTACGCGTTCACGCAGGTCGAGACCCAGATCGTCGTGGATTCGATATACAACGTCTGGCACCCCCAGATGGTGCTGGACCTGCACCAGCAGGGGTCGAACGGCTCCCGCATGTTCTTGCCGCCGTATCTCGATCCCGTCGAGCCCAACGTCGATCCGCTCATCGTCGAAGGGACCAACACGCTGGGAACCGCCATCGCCTGGGCGCTCGCGGGCGAAGGGAAGACGGGGATCTCGATCAACGCGATTTACGACGCGTGGACGCCGGCCCGGGCCTACGCGCACTACCACGGTGCCGCGCGTATCCTGTCCGAAACGGCCAGCGGGGATCTCGCGACCTCCGTGCAGGTGCCCTTCGATCGCCTCGAGCCCAACGCCCGCGGATTCAATCCGCGCGAACGCTCCTGGAACTTCACCGCGCCGTGGCCCGGAGGACGCTGGACGTTGCGCGACATCGTCAGCTATCAGTCCGAAGCTTCGCTGGCGCTGCTCGATCATGCGGCGCGCTACCGCGATCGGTGGCTGGAGAACTTCCTGGCGATCGAATGGCACGCCGTCCGCGGCTGGCGCGGCTGGCCGTACGCCTACGTGATTCCCCGCCAGCAGGACTCGATCGCCCTCGCGACGCTGCTGGGCATCATGGCCCGGGGAGATGTCGAGATCCGGGTTGCCCAGCAGGCCTTTTCGGTCGGCAACCAGCGGCTGGCGAGCGGGAGCTACGTCATCGTCCTGCGGCAACCGGCCGCGGCCTTCGCGAAGACGCTGCTCGAGCCGCAACACTATCCCGACCGGCGGCTCTACCCCGGCGGCCCACCCGAGCGCCCCTACGACGTCACCGCGCACACGCTGCCCCTGCTGCTCGGGCTGACCGCCCTCCCGGTGAGCGACACGCTGCGGGTTCCCCTCTCGGCGCCCGTCGCTCCACCGCGCGCCACGGCGGGGTACCCGGGATTCGCAACCGGAGCTCCGCGTGTCGGGCTGTACCGCTCGTACGTGGACGCCATGGACGAGGGGTGGACGCGGTGGGTGTTCGACACCTGGAAGATCCCCTACGTCTCGGTGGTGGATTCCACCTTCCGTGCCGGCCGTCTCAAGGACAAGCTGGACGTCCTCGTCCTCCCCGATCAATCGCCGCGCGACATCGCCGAGGGGCTGCCACAGCGCCGCTACCCGGCGCCCTTCTCGGGTGGCCTCGGTCCCGACGGGATCCAGGCGTTGCGTCAGTTCGTGGCCGACGGCGGCACACTCGTGGCGTTGAACGACGCCAGCCGTTTCGCGATCCAAGCCCTGCTGCTGCCGGTACGCAACGTGCTGGAAGGACTGCCGGACGAGGATTTCTACGCGCCCGGGTCCATCTTCCGGGTGGAGCTCGATCAGACCCACCCCATTGCCCGCGATCGACCCACCGAGGCCGCGATCTGGTTCGAAAGCGGCCCGGCGTTCGACGTGCTCGATTCGGCCCAGGTGCGTGTCGTCGCTCGCTATCCGGATGACCCCGCCGACGTCCTGCTGTCGGGCTGGGTGCGCCATCCGGAGCGTCTGGCGGGGCGGGCGGCGTTGGTGGATGTTCGGGTCGGGGCCGGCAGGGTCATCCTTTTCGGGTTCCGGCCGCAGTACCGCGGCCAGAGCCTTGCTACTTACCCGTTGCTGTTCAACAGCTTGCAACTGCACTAGTTAGTTGTGATCTAGGGCTCTTGTTTGTTTTATGGTTATTTCCTATGGTCTAGCCCCTATGCGTTTACGACGGCTGGCCGGCGTGATATTGCTTGGGGCCGCGATCTTACCGAATCGCGGCCTTTTTGCGCAGCACGCCGCCGGCCGGCCGCTGCTCGAACCGCCCGCCCGGCTCGGAGCCGACGGGAGTCGCGTCGCGTTGCTGCCCATGAGCGTCCGCTTCGCGCAACGGCGCGAATTCCAGTGGACCCGTCCCAGTGCGGTGAAGGCGCTGTACGTGAACGCGTGGGCGTTCGGCTCCAGCCGCCTGTGGTCCCTCGTTCGTCTGGTCGATTCGACCGACATCAACGCGTTGGTCGTCGACGTGAAGGACGACACCGGCTGTCTGCTGTACCGATCCGAGGTTCCGACGGCGCGGGCGATCGGTGCCGGCGCCTGCGCCCGCACGGGGGACATCCATGCGCGGCTCGACACGTTGCACGCGCACGGGATCTACGCCATCGCGCGCATCGTCGTCGCCAAGGACCCGAAGCTCGCGCAGGGCCGGCCCACCTGGTCGGTGCAGTCACGCGAGGGTGGGTTGTGGCGTGACCGGATCGGGAGCGCGTGGGTGGATGCCTACAACGACTCGGTGTGGGTGTACGCCGGCCAGCTCGCGCGCGAAGCGATCGGCCTCGGGTTCGCCGAAGTGCAATTCGACTACGTCCGCTTCCCCGATGAGCCACGCTCGCGGATGGCTTCGGCGATCTTCGCTGCGCGACGCGCCGGAGAGAGCCCGCGCGAGTCGGTGCGGCGGCACATCCGGCTGCTGACTGATTTCGTGAGACCGCTCGGCGCACCGGTCACGTTCGACGTATTCGGCCTGACCGCCACAGTTACCGACGGCGATCTTGGCATCGGCCAGGTGTGGGAGGACTTCGCGAACGTGGCGGACGTCGTGCTGCCGATGGTGTACCCGAGCCACTACACGCGGGGGGCCTTCGGCTTCAAGAGCCCGAACGCCAACCCGTATGCGGTGGTGCGGCTCGCGCTTACGGACGCGCTGGCCCGGTCCCGCGCCCCGAACGCGGCCCAGATCCGGCCCTACCTCCAGGCATTCACCCTGGGCCGCCGTCTGCCCCGCTACACACCCACCGAGATCCGGGAGCAGATCCGCGCCGCCAAGGACCTCGGGATCGATTCCTGGGTGCTGTGGAACCCCCGCAGCGTCTACCAAAGAGCCGCCCTTCCGCCGTATCCTTCCTTCGTGGGACGCGTGGCCGCCTCCGGCGGCGAATAGACCCCGCATCCGGCTTGTCTCGACAAAGGAGTCCGTTGTATGAAGCGTGCGGTCACCTGGCTCGCCGCGCTGGCGACGCTCTCGTGTAGCGTCGACAGCGGCACCGCCCCGACGGCGAACGTCATCCCGCCTGCCGAAAAGGCGGCGGTCCAGCAGGCGCTCGCCACCTCGTTCCGCGGCGACAGTCTCTTCGCGAGCCTCGCAACCTTCGTCCTGCCCTTCATCGACCAGGCCACGCCTCTGGCGAACGGGGCCGGCGACACCACGAAGCTCGCCGCGTTCCAGCTGGAGGTGGCCGCCGGAACGCTCTCGGCCGGCCTGTCCGGCGTGCTCGCCTGGCGCGGCTACCGTCCCACCACCCAGACGGTGGACTCGGTGGTCCTCGTGATCGGCGGCGGCTTCGTTCCGCCGCTGGACGATTCCCTCAGCGCGGGTGGGGCGTTCGACACGCCGGGGTCGGGCACGGCCTGGGTGATCGCGCAGGCGCCGGATTCGAGCGTTCAGACCTGGCTTGCCCGCGCCGGGGCGCTGAGCGTCAGCGGCGTCAGCTACGGCGGCGCCAGCAGCATCGTCCAACAGGGCCTCACGTGGACCCGCTCCCGCGGGACCCTGGTGGGTGCGACGCACGTGACCGCGAAGCTGATCCCGGATTCGTCGACGACGGTGAGCGCGGGCTGGACGTTCTCGAGCGGACTCGAGGCGGTGATGCTGAAGGTTACGCCGGCGCCGGCTGGAGCCCCGGCTCCCATTCGGTGATGTGGCCCGCGATGGCCGAGGCGGCCACGGTGTAGGGATTGGCGAGGTACAGCTGGCCCGGTCCGGAGCGGCCGGGAAAATTGCGGTTGATCGCGCTGATGGTCACTTCGTCCTTGCCGCGGGATACGCCCGGCCCGGCGTTGATGCATGCGCCGCACGAGGGCTCGAGAAACTGGGCGCCCACCTGCCGGAACACCTCGAGGTAGCCCCGTTCTTCGCAGTAGCGCTTCACGTCCTGCGAGCCACACTGAATGAAGAACCGCACGCCGGGCGCCACGCGCTCACCGCGGTCGACCGCCTCCTGCAGCACCCGGGCGTACATGTCCATGTCCTCCTTCTTGCCGGCCGTGCACGAACCCGCGTACGCGATTTCGACGTTCACGCGACCGGGGAGCTCGTCGATGTAGAGCCCGTTGCCGGGATCGCCGGGCAAGGCCACCATCGGCCGGAGGCCGGCTGCGTCGATCTCGATCGTTTCGCAGTACGCGGCATCCGGATCGCTCGCGAGGTCCGCGCAGCATCGTTCGGCCGCGGCACGGGACATCCCGCGATACTCCATCAGGTAGGCGACGGTTCTGGCATCCGGCGCCACGTATCCAGTGAAGCCGCCCACTTCCGCCGTCATGTTCGTCATGGTGGCGCGCTCATCGACCGACAGCGCCTCGACTGCCGAGCCTGAGTATTCGACCAGCTTCCCGATTGCCTGGCCGCTCTTCACGTAGGGATGGCGCAGGATCTCGAGCATGAAGTCTTTGGCCGTCACGTTGTCCGGCTTGCGGCCGCGCACCACGACCCGCACGGTCTCGGGCACCGTGACACGCACGTCGCGCGTGATCCACGAATTGAAGATCGCGGTCGTGCCCACGCCGAACGCGACGCAGCCCACCGCCCCGGCGTGCGGCGTGTGGGAATCCGACCCGATGATCACCTGCCCCGGTAGCGCGTGGGACTCCAGGATCTTCGAATGGCAGATCGCTTCGGAGCCGTGCAGGCCGAGGCGGGTCAGCTCGCCGTACAGCTTGACACCCTGCTTTTCCGCGAAGGTGCGTTGCTTCTTCTCGAGCTCCAGCGCGACATCGAGCAGACCCTCCTTGACCCGTTCCGGCGTCATCGCTTCGCCCAAGAACGTGAGGTGATCGCGGAAGAACAGCACCGACCCCGGGTCGTTGACCTTCTCGTGCGGACCGACCAGCTGCTCGAAGAAGATGGCGGCCATCGGCGTGACGTACTCGTGGCTGAACCGGATGTCGGTTGCGACGAACCCTTCATCCCCGGGCTGGATCGCCGGGACGCCGATCTGGCCGGTGGAGAGGTCGACCACCCAGTGTCGCGCCAGGATCTTCTCGCCGAGCGTCATGGGTCGCGGCGCCGTGACGGGCGGCGTCACCCGCACCTGCCCCTGCAGCCGGGCGACGTTGTAGGTGAACAACCCCCCGAATTCGATGATGCCACGCGTGATCTCGCCTTCGCCGGCCGTGAACGCCGCCAACGGAAGCTCCTCACCGCGCCGCACCCGGTCGATGATCGAGAAGTCGGTCGTCACCAGCACGCCCAGGTTCTGGCAGTTCTCGCGGTAGATGCGCTCCACGTTCTCGGCCACGACCAGCTTGATCCCGGCACACATCTCCGCGTACGGCGATTGCTCGCGGGACGAGCCCTTGCCCCGACGCTTTCCGCTCACCGACGCGACGAAGCCGCCCTTGCGCACGGACCCGCGCACGACCGGGAATTCCTCACCGCACTTGAGCCCGAGATAGGGGAAGTCCCCCAGCGTCTCGTCGTAGTAGTAGCAGATGTAGGCGGGGGTGATTTCGTCGGTCGAGATATTGTCCCGCAGCTTCACGGCGGGGGTCCACTCGAGGTCTTGACCCTCCAGCTGGCGACGGACCAGGTCCGCGTCCTCCGTGAGGAACAGAATCCGCCCCTGGAGCCGGACCCGGTCGGGGAGCCGGTGCACAGGGCGGGTCTGCAAAGCGGCGATCATGATGACAAGATCGCCCCTTGCCTGAGGGCGATCAAGCGCATTCCTTCCCTTGCCATGCTCGTATTCTTGCTGTTGTGGCAGAGCGGCGCCACCGCCGCGGTGACGGCGCGAGCCGGCAGGTTTCACAGCCCGCGGGTCACCGAGAGCTCCGGCGTCGCGGTGAGCCGTGCCCACCTCGGAACGCTCTGGACCCACAACGACTCCGGCGACGGACCCTACCTGTATGCGACGGATCTCCGCGGCACCGATCGCGGAGCCGTGCGGGTGTCCGGCGCCCGAGCCGTCGACTGGGAGGATATCGCTCTGGGACCATGCCCGGACGGCCGCGGGGAATGCCTGTACATCGGGGACACGGGCGACAACGTCGAGCGCCGCAACAGTGTCGCCGTCTACGCCGTACCCGAACCCAGTCCCCCGATGACGGCCGCCGACACCCAGCGGGTCACCGCGGCCGCCCTGACGCTCAAGCTGCGCTACCCGGACGGCTCACACGACGTCGAGGCGCTCTACGTTTCACCGCGCGATACGGCCGTGTATCTGGTATCCAAAGGCCGCGGTGGGACCGTCCGGCTGTATCGCGCCGGCCGCGGGACGTGGAGCGCACACCACACCGTGACGGCCGATCTCGTCCAGACGCTCCCCATCATCCCCAACCGGAGCTCGGGTCGATTCGTGACGGGAGCGGCTATCCGACCCGCCGGCGACCTGGTGGCCATTCGCACGTACACGGAGATCTACTTCTTCACGCCGGGACCGGGTGGGCGACTCACGCCGATCGGACGACCGTGCGCGCTCGGTGGCCTGGAGCGCGAAGGAGAGGCGATCGACTTTCGAGACGACTCCACCCTCGTGCTCACGAGCGAGGCCGACCCCCTCGGGCCTGGAACCATCGACACGGCGCGGTGCCCGCGCTGAGAAACCAGGAGACCAAAATGGACCTGCGCTGGCGTTGCGCGCTCGCAGTCGTGATCGGCTCTCACCAGGTGGCGGCGCAGCGCCCGCCGGCGACGATGCCGTCCCCCAGCGCGGCGGCGATGGACGCGCACCTCCGATACCTGGCGGATGATCTGCTCGAAGGGCGAGGGCCCGGCACCCGTGGCGGCACCTTGGCGACGAAATACATCGCCGCCCAGTTCGAAACCATGGGACTGGAGCCCGCCGGACCCGACGGCTCGTTCTTTCAACCCGTCGCGCTCGTGGGGATGAAACCGTCGCCCGAGTTCTCCTGGGGCGCGAGCGGCCAGGCGCGGACCCTCAGCTACGGCGACGACTTCGTGGCCTGGGCGGAGGCCCCCGACTCCGCCGTTCGGGTACCGGGTGCCGAGGTGGTGTTCGTCGGATACGGGATTCAGGCGCCGGAATGGCAGTGGGACGACTATCGGGGTCTCGACGCGCGAGGGAAGGTCCTCCTGATGCTCGTCAACGATCCCGGTCTGCAGGATTCCACGATCTTCCTGGGCCGGGCCCTCACCTACTACGGACGATGGACCTACAAGCTCGAGCAGGGCGCTCGTATGGGTGCCGCGGCGGTGATTCTGATTCACACTACGCCCAACGCCACTTACCCCTGGTCGGTGGTACGAGGCTCATGGTCGGTCGAGCAATTCAAGCTCGACCAGCCACATAGCCCGAGTCTCGCGCTGGCCGGCTGGGTTACGGAAGACGCCGCCCGAACGGCCCTGGCCGGCGGCGGATGGAGTCTGGATTCCCTCATCCGGGCCGCGGGGCGCCGGGACTTCCGCCCGGTGCATACCGGCCTCACGGCCGACATCGCGGTGCGCAGTACGGTCCGGCACATCAACAGTGTCAACGTGGTCGCGAAGCTTCCCGGTGCCGATTCGGTACTGGGGCGCGAGGCGGTGCTGTTCACCGCGCATTGGGACCACAAGGGCATCGGTCCCGTCGTGCGCGGCGACTCCATTTACAACGGCGCCGAGGACAACGCCTCCGGCGTGGCGGCGATGCTCGCCGCAGCCCAGGCGCTGACGGCGGTGCGGCCACGGCCGAAGCGGACGCTCGTGTTCGTCGCCACGACCGCGGAAGAGAGCGGGCTGCTGGGCAGTGAGAGTTACACGTCGCAGCCCGTCGTGCCCCTCGCCCGGACCGCGGCCGTGATCAACCTGGATGTGACCAACGTGCGGGGCCGCACCCGGGACGTGGCAGGCCTGGGCGTGGAACGGTCGTCCTTGGGCATGCTGTTCCGCCGCGCGGCCGCCGCCGAAGGGCTCGTCGCCACCGGTGATCCGGACCCGACCAAAGGATCCTTCTTCCGCTCCGACCATTTCCCGCTCGCGCGTGCCGGCGTCCCGGGGCTATCGATCGAGCCGGGGATCGATTTCGTCGGGCGCTCCGGAGGCTGGGGACGGGAGCAGAACACGCGCTACAATGAGGAGCGCTATCACCAGCCGAGCGACGAGTACGCGGGAGATTTCACCTACGACGGGATGGTGCAGGAGGTACGCGTCGCGATGCGCGTCGCCATCGCGGTCGCGAACGCGCCTTCGCTCCCCGTTTGGCTTCCGGGAGCGGAATTCCACCGGCGTTGACCGCGGTACCGCCGTTGCGACACGGTGCCGCCGAGTGTCGCTCATAAGTCACGACACCACAACGCCATAGCGCAGCGTGGCGAGGGGGCCTGGCCCGCGCCGCCATGCGCCGGTAAGTTTGCGCCGCTTTTCGCTGATCCGGGCACCTCCATCATCGGACCCCGAGCGCAATCTGGAACTCCCGGCTTCCCATCGTTTCCCGCTGACCTGGCTGTTCGAGGCCGCGAGCCCACCGATCCAGTACCGCGCCCTCACTGAGGTCGCCCCTCCTGCTGCGCGCGACCCCGAACGAGTCGCGGCACTGCGTAGCGCGGTGCTCGGTGACAAAGGTGCACAGGCCATTGCCCGCAGGCAGAAGGAGACCGGTCTGTGGGGCGGGAATCTGCTCGGATACGGCCCATCCAAAGTCTATGGGTGGAAGGAAATGGGCACGGTCTTCCAGTACCGGCGGCTGCTGGAGCTGGGATGGACGGCGGATCAGCATCCCTTCCGGTTGGCCGATCGGTTCCTGTTTCGCCTGTTGTCACGCGATGAGGACCCGGTGCTGCTGGTGGAGTTTCAACGTCCGGCGAAGACAGATCCGGGACTGGGGGTCTGGGCGCGCAACATGAACCGCGAGGCCGCCGCGGCGGCGCTATCGCGGGCCGGTCATGTGGACGACCCTCGCCTGCGCGGGGCCGCCCACAAAATCGCCAGCGACATCTCGAGCTACCTGCGCAGCGAGCTGCTCGAGAAGCCGTTCCGCAAGCAGTCCGGGAAGACCATCCTCGATCCCGCGGCGACGGCCCCCACGATCTTTGGCATCGAGATGCTGGCGTTCATGCCGGCGGTGCAGCGGGAGCGAGCCGGGTTCATCGACCGGCTCGCCGGCTACTTCAGCAATCCCGCTCCCAAGCGCGCCTTCTTCGTGCTCGCGGGGAAGAAGTTCCTCAAGCCGACCTTTGAGCTGTTGGGGGACCCGCTCCGCGCCGACGCCCAGGGTCACGTCCCCGACGTGCCCTTCGCCGCGTACTGGCTCGAGCTGCTTGCCCGCATGGGTATCGTGCGTCAGATCCCCAGCGCCAGCCGCGTCCTGGCCCGCCTGTTCAGCGAGTGCGACGAGCAGGGGATCTGGGCTCCCAAGAACCTCCGCGGCCTTCCCAAGAGTGACAGCCCTGTCGTGGCTCACTGGTTTCCGCTGGAGGGGCCCGGGAAGAGCCCGGCGCAACGTCAAACCGACATCACCTTCCGGCTTGGACTGATCGCCGGTCTGATGGGGCTCCCCCTCGACGTCGTCTAGCAGGCAGCGTTCGGGCTTGCGTCTCTGAAGGGGATTCGGTAGTAGTAGTCTCTATTACTACTACCATAGATCTCACGCCGTTCGCTTTCACCCCCACCGAAAGCCGCATGTACGGCGTTCTCCTCGCGCTCGGGCCGTCCACGGGCTACGCCGTCGCCCGGACCGCGGGCTACGCGCGTGCGAACACCTATGCCGCCCTCGAAGGACTCGTGCGCCGGGGTGCCGCTCACCGGGCCGCGGGCCGGCCGGCGCGTTACCGCGCCGCGGACCCGAGCGGCCTGATGCTGCTGCTCGCAGCAGAGCAAGGAGAGAGATTGGAGCGCTTGAACCGGGCGCTGGCCGATCTGGGCGGGCAGGCGGATCCGGTCACGAAACCCATCGAGGGTGCGCGTGCGGTCGCGAACGTGGTGCAACAGCTGGTCGCGCGGGCGAGCCACCGCGTGGACGGCGTGATTGCGGTCGATCTCTGGCGTCCGACTCTGCCCGCCTGGCGGCGCGCAGCGACCCGGGCGCAGCTCCACGTCAGGATCGCGGGAGAGGCGGAAGAGACGGAGGGCCTCGCCACTCCCGGCGCTCCGGTCGGGCACCCGACCATGCTGCTCGTGGACGGCGTCTACACTCTCGTGGCGGCGCCCGACGACAGCGGCGTACTGGCCGGATTGTGGAGCGGAGACCCGCTGGTGGCGATGCTGGCGAGCTCCGCCCTGGAGGCGGCTTCGTGATTCGAGGGCTGCTCGTCGTCCTAGCTCTGGGGTGCTCACTCGCTTGCCGCGCGGAGCCGATTCCCGTGTCGCAGCGATATCCCGCCGGTACGACGCTCGTCGCCCGGTACCTGACCGTGGACAGCTCACGAATCCGCTATGTGGAGGCCGGGCGAGGCCCAGCCGTGGTACTGATTCACGGACTGGCCGCCTCGATGTACTCCTGGCGCCATACCATCGAGCCCATCGCCCAGGCGGGGTTCCGCGTGATCGCGTTCGACAACCGGGGGTTCGGGTTCTCGGACCGGCCATCGAGCGGGTACGGCAACAATGCCTACGTCGGCCTCCTGTATGCGCTGCTGGATTCTCTGGGGGTCAAGGATGCCGTGCTGGTGGGACATTCGATGGGGGGCGCCATCGCTGCCCAGGCGGCGCTCGACCGCCCCGATCGGGTGCGCGGCCTAGTGCTTGTGGACGCTGCGGGGCTCGGGGTGCGTTGGCCGTTCATGCTTCGAGTCGCCCATTGGCCGATCGTGGGTGCCCTGTTCGACCGCCTCCGCGGCCGCGCCGCCACGGCGGGCATCCTCAAGGCCCTGTACGCCGTTCCATCACGCGTCACGGCGGAGGACGTGGACCAGTACTACGCGCCGCTCGCCGAGCCCGGGTTCGGCCGCGGTCTGCGAGGCGTGCTGCGCGAGTTCGGGTTCGAACGGCTGCGGGGTCATCTGGGGCAGCTGGCGACACCCACGCTCGTGATGTGGGGAACCCGCGACCGGCTCATTCCCCTCTCCGTCGGCGAGGCCATGGCCACGGAGCTCCCCCGCGCCGTGCTGCTCCGATTTCCTGACGCCGGTCATGCGTTGCCGGAGGAAGCACCCGGGGCGTTCAACCGCGCTCTCGTCGGTTTCCTGCTGCGTGGCCTTCCACCTGTGCCGGGGGATCTGGCTGCATCGCGACCTGGCCCATAGTTTCACCTATTGCTAGATTTCCTCAACCAATTGGTTGAGGAAATGGTAACATGGGACGTAAACTTAACAATGATAGAGCTTTACGAATAAGCACCGCAGCGAGAGACGAGTTTGCGATGCGAGGGTTCGCCGGTGCCCGGATGGAGCGGATTGCTGCCTCGGCGGGCGTCAACAAACAGCTGTTGTTTTACTACTACCACTCCAAGCGCGGGCTCTTCCAGACGGTGTTGAAGCGGGGCGAGAGCGAGCTCGAAACGGCGCTCGCCGCCATCCCCATGGCCTCGGGGAGCCCGCTCGAGCGTCTGCGTGACGTCCTGTCGGCGCTGTTCGAGTTTCTGGAGCGACACCCCCAGCTGGTCGCTCTCCTGTCCCATGCCGAGCGCTTGGACGCGGCGCCGTTCGCGTCACCGGTCCGCCGTCTCGTCGTGCTGCTCGCCGAGGGACAGGGGTTGGGTCTCGTGCGCGACGACCTGGACCCGCACATGGCGGCCGCGCAGGCGCTCGTGCTGATGCTGGGCTACCTGCGGCTCGAGCCGCTCATCGCGGCCAGCGCGCCTCCGCTCGGCGCCGACGAACCGGCGCTGCGGGAACGCTGGCGCCACGCAGCCGTGGACCTGGTGGTCCACGGCGTGCGCGCGCCTGCGGAATGATCGATGTCAGTTCTTCGAGACCATCTTCGGCTCGACGGGAGCGGGGCCGTCGAATACCAACTGCCCAGCCTCGAACTTCGCCCCGCGGAGCGCGAGCGACAGCACTTCCCCCAGCTCTTCCACGGCGTGCACGTCCAGCGACTTGCGCACGTCCTCTGGAAGGTCTTCGAGATCCGCCTCGTTTTCCTTCGGCAACACGATGGTCCGGATACCCGCGCGCACGGCGCCGAGGACTTTCTCCTTCACGCCGCCGATCGGCAGGACCCGACCGCGCAGCGTGATCTCTCCGGTCATGGCGAGGTCGTGGCGCGCCGGCCGATGTGACAAGGCCGAAACCAGGGCGGTAGCCATGGTGACGCCCGCCGAAGGTCCATCCTTGGGAATCGCACCGGCGGGGACGTGGATATGGATGTCGGTGTCGGACAGGCCCTCCTCGGGAATGCCGAGCCGGTCCGCGTGGGACTTGGCATAGGTGAGCGCCGCGCGTGCCGATTCCTTCATCACGTCTCCCAGCTGGCCGGTCAGCACGAGATCACCCTTGCCCCGCATGAGACTCGCCTCGACGAACATGATGTCGCCGCCCACCGGCGTGTAGTACATCCCGGTCGCGACGCCCACCTGATCCTCCCCCGCCTTGTGCTCCGGGTGGACCTTGGGCCGACCCAGCAAGTCGTGGATGTCCTTCCGATCGACGCTGACGCCCTCGACGTTCCCATCGGCGATCCGCCGCGCCACTTTCCGGCCCAGCTTCCCGACTTCGCGCTCCAGCTGGCGCACCCCGGCCTCGCGCGTGTAGCTGGAGATGATCTCGCCCAGGCCATCGTCGGTAACGGTCAATTGCCCGGTCGAGAGCCCGTTTTCAGCGATCTGGCGCGGCACGAGGTAACGCTTGGCGATCTCGAGCTTCTCGCGCTCGGTATAGCCCGCGAACGTGACGGTCTCCAGCCGGTCGAGCAGTGGACCCGGGATGTTCTGCATGAAGTTGGCCGTCGCCACGAACAACACTTCGGAGAGATCGAACGGGACCCCGAGGTAGTGGTCCGTGAACGAGTCGTTCTGCGCCGGATCGAGCACTTCGAGCAGCGCCGCCGCGGGATCACCCTGGTAGGAGATCCCGAGCTTGTCCACCTCGTCGAGCAGGAACACGGGATTCTTGGCGCCGGCTTGCTTCATTCCCTGGATGATCCGACCCGGCATCGCGCCAACATAGGTACGACGATGCCCGCGGATATCCGCTTCGTCCCGGGCGCCGCCCAGCGAGATCCGCACGTACGGCCGTCCCATCGCCCGCGCGATGGACTTGGCGATCGAGGTCTTCCCGACACCCGGAGGCCCGACGAACAGCAGAATCGAGCCTTTCGATTCGGCGTCCGCCGACGCCTTCGGGGCAGCGGATGCGTCCCCCTGGCGCTGCTGTCGCAGCTGGCGGACCGCGAGAAAC
Organism: Gemmatimonadota bacterium; assembly: GCA_041484445.1. Lineage (GTDB taxonomy): Bacteria > Gemmatimonadota > Gemmatimonadetes > Gemmatimonadales > GWC2-71-9 > DASTHG01. The sequence goes on along the minus strand of JBGPHP010000005.1, from coordinate 6,364 downwards.
TCGAGGACCTGGTCCTTCACGTCCTGGAGCCCGTAGTGATCCTCCTCTAGAATCGCCGCCGCCCGCTTCAAGTCGAGCGACTCCTCGGCACGGGTGTTCCATGGCAGCTCCGCCACGGTCTCGAGGTAGGTCCGGATCACCTGCGCTTCCATGGAGTCCCGGCTGGCGCGCTCGAGGCGAGACAGCTCGCGCTCGACCTCTTTCCGAGCGGCGTCAGGCAGCTCCAGGGCCGCCAGCCGCTTGCGCAGCTCCTCCACGTCGCCGTCCTCGTCCTCCTCACCCAACTCCTTGCGGATCGCCTTCATCTGCTCCCGCAGGAACATTTCCCGCTGGCGCTCGCCCAGCTCCTCCTGGACCTGGGACTTGATGTCCTCCTGGGCGTCGAGCACGCCGATCTGCCGCTGGACAGCCACCAAGACGCGGCGCAGCCGGTCCTCGACGGCCAGGCTCTCGAGCAGCGACTGACGTTCGGCCGGCTTGAGCTCGATGTGTCCTGCCACGAGATCGGCCAGCCGGCCGGGATCGGTAACGTCATCCAATACCTGCTTCACGACCTCCTCGGGAAGCCCGGACTTCTGTCCGAGCTCGGCGGCCCGCTCGCGCACCTCGCGGTAGAGCGCCACGAAGGCCGGATCCTGGGGATCGATGGGCGGAAGGTCAGGTGCGTCCCGCACTACGGCGCTCAGGTGCCCCTCGGCTTCGGTATAGTGGACGGCCGTGCTGCGCCGTTCCCCGTGCAGCAGCAGCTGGACGCCGTTCAGTCCACGCTGGAGCTGCCCGATGCGCGCGACCGTACCCATGGTGTAGAGCACGGCGGGGTTGACCTGGTCGACGTTTTCCCGCTGCGAGACGGCAAAGACGAGACGTCCTTCGGCCTTGAACGCGGCTTCCACCGCCCGCAACGTCCCCGGACGTCCCACACCGATGACGGTGGTCACCCCCGGAAACAACACGACGTCGCGCAGCGGCAGCACCGGAAGAGTCAAACGGTCAGGCATGATCTGGTATCACCTCGAGAGAAGTAGTTCAATCGCATCGGCCCAACGCATCGGCCATGCCATATCCAAAACGCGAACCTGTGAGGGAACGTTCCGCTCCTCCACCGCCAAATGGGCACGTCATGCCAAATGCGCGGCGGCGATCGGGGTCGCGCCGTCAGGTTGGCACCACCGGGTTTGCGCGACCACGCCACGGACGGCTAAGTGACGAAGATTTGAAAGGTTGCAAGGCCCTTCACGGGGGGCTAATCTAGGGGCCGTCATGCGATTCGACACCTAATGACCGCCCCCGACCGATCGCTCTCCGGGCGGTTGACCGAGGCGTTGGGGAAGTCGTACACGCTCGAAGGTGAGATCGGGCGTGGCGGGATGGGTGTGGTATTTCAGGCCAAGGACGAGCGGCTGAAGCGGCAGGTGGCGATCAAGGTGCTGCCGCCCGATCTCGCGTTTCGGGAAGAGGTGCGGCTCCGGTTCCTGCGCGAGGCGGAGACAGCGGCCCGCCTGACCCATCCCCACATCGTCCCGATCCACAGTGTCGGCGAGGGACCCGAGGGGCTCGTCTATTTCGTGATGGCGTTCATCGATGGCGAGCCTCTTTCGGCGCGCCTGAAGCGGCGGGGGCGACTGCCGGCCGAGGAAGTACGGCGCATTCTGATGGAGACTGCGGACGCCCTCGGAGCCGCCCATTCGCTCGGGATCATCCACCGCGACGTCAAGCCTGACAACATCATGCTCGAAGGCAGTCGCGGGCGCGTGATGGTGACCGACTTCGGCATTGCGAAAGCCCTGTCTTCGACCACCGGTGGGGGGTTGACCGGGACCGGCGTCGCCATCGGCACGCCGCACTACATGAGTCCCGAGCAGGCCGCCGGTGATCGCGAGATCGATGGGCGATCCGACCTGTACAGCCTCGGTGTCGTCGGGTATCAGATGCTCGCCGGAGAGCTGCCCTTCCAGGCGCCGACGGTGCCAGGCATCCTCATCAAACAGATCACCGAAGCGGCGCCGTACATCGGCGACCGGGTTCCTGACCTGCCCGACGATCTGGCGTCGTGCGTGATGCGCTGTCTCGAGAAAGAGCCGGAAAGCCGCTGGCCGACCGCGGAGGGCCTGCGCCGCGCGCTCGAATCGCGCAGCGCCTCGCCCTACCGGCAGCGCCGCTCCACGCCGGGCGCGGCCCGGCGCAGCCTGGGGGGACTCGCCCCGCTGCCACCGCTCCCATCGCCGGCGGTCCCGCGCAGCCCGACGATTCCTCGCCGCCCGCGTCCCCGTGGGAAGGACGTGCCCGCTGCCGCACCGGGCGAGCCGGTTGTCGTGACGCAGTTTCGCAACCGGATGGTGAACTGGGCAGGGATCGGGGGCGCACTCATCGTCCTGGACCTCATTACCGGGAACGGCTTCGGAGGACTGACGGTCGGGGCTGTGGCATGGGGGGCGTTCTCGCTGTTTCCGGCCTTCATGCGGATGTGGCATGCGGGCTACTCCTGGCGTGACGTGCTGCACCGACCCATTGCCGCCGATGCGGCCGATGTGCGGCTGGGCTTCGCCGCGCCGGGGAGGCCGGGGGCCCTGACCGCCCCGACGACGGGAGAATTCGGCCGTGCCTCGGAGCAGATTCAGCAAGTGCAGGGAGACTACCAGGCGATCATGCGCGTGGTGGAGCGGTTGCCGAAATCCGAGCAGAGACTGCTCCCGGACGTTTCGGCGACGGCGAACGCCCTGCTCAAGCGCGCAGAGGAGCTGGCGCGGACACTGCATACCCTGAGCGCGGGCGTGGAGGCGGGAGCACTCGACCGGCTCGACGCGCGCCTGGCTGGCCTGCGCCAGCAACCGGATTCCACCGAGCGAGATCGACAGGTGGTGCTGCTCGAGCGGCAGCACCAGACGCTGGGCGATCTGCTACGCCGGCGACAGATCATTGAAGAGCAGCTGGAATCGTGCGTGCTGGCGATGCAGACGATGCGCTTCGACCTGCTCCGATTGAAGTCGGCCGGCGTGGAGGCCGTGCTCGGGGATCTGACGCAGGCCACGCAGCAGGCCCGCGCGCTGTCACGCGACGTCGATCATGCCATCGAGGCGGTCGGGGAGATCCGCCAGGTGCTGGGGGAGCACCCTCCGTCCTGATCCCGCCTCAGAGCCGATCCCGCCGGCACTGCTGAACCAGCGCGGGCCCATCCTCTCGCTCCAGCCCGAATTGCAGCAACGTCAGGAACTGCTCCGCCGCCGCATCGCACGCGCCCGCCCGGAGCGACGCCACCGCCCGCAGCTCGTACAGCCGAGCCCAGCCCGGACGCGCCGCGATGACCTCCCCTAAGAGACTGTCGGTCGCCCCAGGTGGACCGCGGAGGGCGAGATCGGACAGTGCGGGCAAGAGCAGGTCGCGCGGGAAGGGCGACCGGAAGGTGTTGTGGATGCCGCGCAGGGACGCCCGCACGTCGGCGATCGTCTCGCTCCAGAGACTGTCGCGAGCATGCAGCCGGGCGAAGGCGGCGTAGACGCGGCCGCTGTCGGCCCCCGCGGCGAGGGCGCGTCCGAGCAGCGCCCGAGCCTGAACGGGCTGGTCGCGAGCCGTGGCGAGGAGACCGCCCAACAACAACACGCGTGGGTCCGCTCCGCGCGCGAGCACCGGCGGAAACACGGAATCGGCGAGGGACGAGTCTCCCTGGAAGAGCCCGATCGCCGCAAGCGCCACGTTCCACGTCGGGTCCGCCGGGTTCGAGCGGCGCGCGTCGAACAGGAAGCTCGTACCTGCCGGGTCGCCGAGACGGGCCGAAAGCGCACGTGCGAGACGCACGGGTGACAGACCGTCCACCGATTCCACGGGGCGCTCGATCGCCGCCAGCGAGTCGAGGATACTGCCGGTGGAGCCCGCATCCAGAAAGCGCCGGGCGGCCACGTACTCGAGCTGCGGCCGATCGTCGGTGTGGGTCAGCGTGGACCGGGCCACCAGCCGGGCGACGCCCGCTTCTCCCAGCACCTGGCGATCGTAGTAGTCCGCCGGCGAACCGAGCAACAGGTAGTCACGCGCGGCCCACGCCAGTGCGCCCGTATTCCCGAGCAGTGATGTGACCCATGCCGTATCGGGCACGATCGGACGGGCCGATCCCAGCACCATGAGGTCGTAGTCACCGGCGGCCCACACGGCGACGTGGGGGAACACCTGCTGGAGGTTGCGCACGATCCCCGCCACGACGGGCAGCGGCAGCTGATAGAGCTGGACCCACTGGCAGAACACTCCATCGTCGGCGAGACGGCGGCGAGCGATGCGGAAGAAGTCTGGCGTATAGAGCGTCGCCACACCCGCCACCCAGGGATTGCTCGGCTCCGACACGATCACGTCGAAGCGCTCGGGAGAGAGCTGCAGCGCGCTGCGGGCGTCGTCGGCGATGGCGCGGACGTTGGGGCGCTGGAGCACGTCGCCATTGACGGAGTGAAACAGCGGCGCCAGGCCGAGCACCGCCGGCTCGAGCTCCACCACGCGGACACGATCCATGCCGGGCACGGCGGCGAGTACCGCGGTGGTCACCCCGCTCCCGAAACCGATGGCGAGCGCCGAGTGCGCGTGGGGGCGCGCGGCGACGGGCGCAAGCCCGAGCATGATTTGCGTATCCATGTCGCCGTAATCGGACGCGTCCACCTTCCCCGTGACCCGCAGCGTCCGCCCGGTCGTGGACTCCCACACGGAGACCGTGGTGTTACGGCCCTCGACGAAGGCGAGCGGCCGGGCGCCCGCGTGGTTCAAGAAGCCCCGCCGCTCCGCGGGAGACATCGCATTACGACCGTAGATGGTAGGCCCGAGATCGAGCAGGCGGGCGCTCCACTGAGGTGCCGCGAACACCGCCGCCAGGCCGGCGCAGGCCAGCAGCGCCCCGCCAACGACCCTCGTGCGCAGGCGGACGTGCTCGGGTGAATGCTCGGCGACGCCGCGCGCGGCGAGCAGCGCAAGTCCGAGCGCGGCGACTCCGTTGACGACGACGCCGGCCCGCAGGGTGAGGTCGCTACCGAGGAGCGTCACCAGCACGAATCCCGTGAGCGCGGCACCGGCGATGCTGCCGATCGTGTTCAGCAGGTACGCCCGGCCGACGTCAGCGCCGCGCGCCTCGCCCGGCCGGGCGACGAGATCGGTGAGGAGGGGGAAGGTCATCCCCATGCCGATGGCCGGTATGAGGACAACGGCGGCCACTGCGCCTCCCATCAAGGCGAGCCGCGGGCCGGCGTTGAGCCCCGGTATCTGGAACACGGTGAGGATGTAGGCCGGGAGCGCCGCGAAAAACACCAGAATCAGCGCCGCCCCGACGGCGGTCAGCCCCTGCGCGAAGGCGGCGGCGGCGGCGGTGTCCGCAGGGGGTGTGCTGCGCCGCGCCACCAGGGCACTGCCGATGCCGATCCCCAGCAGGAAACAGAGCAGCACGAGCGTGAAGGCGTACGTCGAGCCGCCCACGACCATCACCAGCACGCGCGTCCAGGCGATCTCGTCGGCGAGGGAGACGAAGGCGGTGAGCGCCAGGAGGACGATGGCGGTCCGATACAAGGCGAGCGCGGGGCGGTCGGCAGGAGGGCTCGGCTCAGGCGCCCGAGGGGGGGCTGCGCGCTCGAAGGGCGGCGCGAGACGCATCGCGACGAACCCGATCCCCAGGTTCATGAGCGCCGTGCCGATGAGGCTGGCGCGAATTCCAATGTGCTCGATCAGGATGAACCCGGCGAGTGCCGTGCCAAGAACGGCGCCCAAGGTGTTGATGCCGTAGAGCCGGCCGAGGGAGGCGCGGAGCCGGGTGCGGTCGGCCGCCGTGAAGGCGCGGGTGAGCACAGGCAGGGTGCCGCCCATCAGCGTCGTGGGGACGAGCAGCACGAGGCCCGCGAGTCCGAAGCGCAGGGCGACGCTCACGCCGGAGCCCGGAGGGAGGCCGCGCGCGATCGCCACATAGGCCTGCTGCGCGAGGCTCAGCACCAGGGGCGAGACGAGGCCGAACAAGCCGATCAGGATCTCGAGACGTCCATACAGGGCCGCCGGATGAGAATGCCGGTCGGCCCGTTTTCCGAGCAGCCACGCTCCGAGGCCCAGGCCGCCCATGTAGGCGGCGACGACCGTGGTGACCGATTGAATCGTGGAGCCGAAAGACTGGTAGAGCAGGCGCACCCACAGGAGCTCGTAGACGAGCCCTGTGGCACCGGATAGAAAGAACAGCAGGCTGTAGCCGAGGACCGGCCTAGAACGCATGCAGCTCGCGCATGGACTGCGCGAGATCCTCCACCTGCGGAAGAATGAAGTCTTCGAGATCGGGGGCGTAGGCGACGAACGTGTCGGTCGAGGCGACGCGCTTCACGGGCGCGTCGAGCCAGGGGAAGCACTCGTCCGCGAGGCGCGC
>JBGPHP010000004.1:0-47943 GCA_041484445.1 Gemmatimonadota bacterium | reverse complement strand
CCTGCGGCGCAGCGGCGCCGCGACGATGGACTCCTGCGACGAGGAACCCGACGCCGTGGCTGTGAACACTACCGACCCTGCCCTGGGGCGCGACGTTTCAAAGCTGGTTCAGGTAGATCCCCGGGCACGGGCGAGCCTGAGTATTCTCGTGGTGGACGACGAGCGTGTGATGCGCGAGAGCTGCGCTTCCTACCTCGAGGCCGAAGGCTACAACGTCACCGTCTGCTCCCGCGGGGACAAGGCCCTGGAGACCCTTAAGCGGCGCGGGTTCGACATCGTCCTCGTCGACCTCTACATGAGCCAGGTCCCGGGGATGGAGCTGCTGCGGGCGGCGCTCGCGACCCACCCCGAGTCGATCGTCATCGTGATGACGGGCAACCCGAGCGTGGACTCGAGCCTCGAGGCGTTGCGCGCCGGGGCCTGGGACTACCTGCCCAAGCCCTTCTCGGCGACCCACCTGCAGATTCTCATCGGCCGGGCCGCGCACGCGGTCATCGTGGCCCGCGAGTCGCGCTCCCAGCAGCAGGCCCAGCTCGAGAAGCCCGAGAGCGAAGAGTCCGAGAGATTCAACGTCCTGGGGAGCGCCCCGGCGTTCCGCAAGATCATCGCGTTGGCCCGCAAGGTGGCCGCGACCGATGCGTCCGTCTTCATCACGGGTGAAAGCGGCTCCGGCAAGGAGCTCATCGCCCAGTTCATCCACCACTACAGTCGCCGCTCCAGCCGTCCGCTCGTGGCCATCAATTGTGCCGCGCTGCCGGAAGCACTGCTCGAATCGGAGATGTTCGGGCACGTCAAGGGCGCCTTCACCGGTGCTGTCCGGGACAAGCCCGGCCTGTTGGAGACCGCCAACGGCGGCACGATGTTCCTCGACGAGCTGATCGAGATGCCGAAGCCGATTCAGGCGAAGCTGCTGCGCGTGATCCAGGACGGCGTCGTCCGCCGCGTGGGGAGCGAGACCACCGATGCGGTCGTGAACGTGCGGTTCATCGCCGCCACGAACATCGACCCGGACGAGGCGGTCGCCGCGGGCGCGCTGCGCGAGGATCTCTACTACCGACTGCGTGTCGTGCCGATTCACATGCCGCCGCTGCGGGCGCGGCCCGAAGACATCCCCCTCCTGGCCAACCATTTCCTGACGTACTACTGGAAGCGGCACCGCGACGCGGCGCAGCCGCTGCCCACCTGGAGCGCCGTGGCCCTGCGCGCACTCGCGAGTCACGCATGGCCGGGCAACGTGCGGGAGCTCCAGAACGTGGTGGAGCACGCGGTCGTGCTGCTCGAGCCCGGGGCCGACATTCAGCCCGAGGACATCCCGTTCATCGGCGAGCAGAAAGCGGCAGCCGCGGCAGCGGCCGCCCCGGAGGCCGCGACCGCGCTGGAAGTGGAGGGTCCGCCCGGGGAGAGCTACCACGCCGCCCGCGAGCGTCTGCTGTCGGCGTTCGAGCGGCGCTACCTCACCCGTCTCGTGCAGCAGGCCGGCGGCAACATGTCGAAGGCGGCCCGCATCGCCGGGGTCGATCGCACGACGCTGTACCGCTTGATGGAACGGCATGGCCTGGAGCGAAATCTCCTCGCCACTGCGACCGAATAGCGTTCACCGTTTCCGGAACGGCGCAGGGGAGCCTTTGGCTCCCCTGCGTTTTTTCATGATGTCTGAAGGAATCTTGTGGCATCACTCCCACAACTAGCGGAGCCCCGCTACAGAGCCGCTTCGTCACCATCCACCGACGGAATTGTAACAGCATTGTAACACATTCAAAAACAACAACTTACGAGATGGCGCCAAGCTGGTACCGTCGCGCACGGTGCTTGCTAGTTCCCGGCCGGGGGGCCGAAGTGGCCCCGTTAGCTCGCATCGACAACAACTCCGAGACCGGGACCCAAAAGCGCCATGACCGCCTCGAACCTCGCAGAAAGGTTCACCGTTCCACCGCCAGTCGCCTTGATGCGGGGGTTGGGTCCTTCCCACCCCCGGGCCGAGGGCGCCCGCCGTGCGTTGAACGTGGCTGTTGCCGTGGTGGGACTCGTGATCGCCGCACCGGTGATGGTCGTCGTCGCTCTGCTGATCCGGCTCACCTCGCCGGGCCCGGTGCTGTTCCTGCAGACGCGCGTGGGGTTGGACCGGCGTGATCCAAAGGTCGCCGGCAACGGCCGGCGCCAGCTCGACCTGGGCGGCAAGCCGTTCCGGATCTACAAGTTCCGGACCATGTACGTGCAACAGAAGACCGAGCAGGTGTGGGCCCGTCCCGATGATCCGCGTATCACCCCGGTCGGCCGGGTGCTGCGCAAGTACCGGCTGGACGAGCTGCCGCAGCTGCTCAACGTGCTGCTGGGCGACATGAACATGGTCGGCCCGCGGCCGGAGCAGCCGAACATCGTGACCGATCTGCAACAGCAGATCACGAGCTACAAACTGCGCCACAAGGTGCGTCCGGGGATCACCGGATGGGCGCAGATCAACCACCACTACGACCGCTCCATCGAGGACGTACGCCGCAAGGTGAGTCTCGACCTCGAGTACATCGGGCGGCAGTCGTTCACCGAGGACCTGAAGATCATGCTCCGCACGGTCCCGGTGGTGGTGCTCCGCAAAGGCGGCTGGTAAGCGGATTGACGGGCAAGCCAGCCGGCTACGAGGGGCGCTTCGGCGCCCCTCGGCATTTCGCGACCTGAATCCCATCATGTACATTGGCTCGCCGGCCCGCGACCGATGGTCGCGAGCCGGTCGAACCTCACTTTCGGAGCCTACGGCGGTATGACCGTTCCCAGCCCCGTGACCGTCGTCGCGGTGACTCAGGACGACCCGTTCTTCACGGGCCGCTTCTTCGAGGCCTTTCTGGCCGAATCCGCCGGCGGTCGCGTGCACCTGCTCGAGATCGTGCTGCTGCGGAACTTCAACGAGTCCCGCACCGCCCTGCTGCGACGCTTCTGGAAGCTCTACGGCACGGTGGACCTCGTCCGACTCCTCGCCCGCTACGCCTTGGCTCGCCTCGCCGATCGCTTCGGACGGCCGCGCAGCGTGGAGACCCTGGCCGCCCGCGCCGGGATCCCGGTTCGCCATCTCGCGAGCATCAACGACGAGTCCTACCTGCGCACGCTGGGCGAGCGGCATGTCGACGTTCTGCTGTCGGTCTCGGCACCGGAAATCTTTCGCGCGGCGGCGCTGCGGGCGGCCCCGCACGCGATCAACATCCACAACGGCAAGCTGCCGTTCTATCGTGGCATGATGCCGACGTTCTGGGCGATGCTGCACGGTGAGCCGGAGATCACGATCACGGTGCACACGATGGCCGAGAAGCTGGACGCCGGGGAAGTCGTGACGGAGGTCCGCCTGCCGATCGGGCCCGACGACTCCCAGTTTGACCTCTCGGCGCAGGCGAAAACCATCGCCGGTCGTGAGGTGGCCCGTCTACTGTCGCGCCTCGGCACGCCCCAATGGCCGGCCACGGTGCCGGTCGACATGTCCCAGAAACGGTACTTCAAGTTCCCCACGCCCGCGGACGTCGCCCAGCTGCGCGCCCTGGGCCGGCGGATGCTGTGACCGCTCCCGCGCCACGGTTCCTCGCCTCCTTCGACGTTGAGGAGTGGTTCCATGCGGAGAACGTGAAGGGGGCCCTCCCCACCAACGACTGGGACCGGCTCGAGGCCCGTGTGGAGCGAAACACACACGAGCTGCTCGATGCGCTCGCGGCGGCCGGCGCCCAGGCGACCTGTTTCGTGCTGGGCTGGGTCGCCCGGCGCTATCCGGCGCTCGTGCGTCGCATGGTGGCGGAAGGCCACGAGGTCGCAAGCCACAGCGACACCCATCAACGCCTGTACAGTCTCCCACGCCCGGCCCTGGCCGAAGACCTGATGCGCGCCCGGGACACGCTCGAGCAGCTCACCGGGACACGAGTCTGGGGGATCCGGGCACCGATGTTTTCGATCAGCGATGCGGTGCTCGACTATCTCGCCGAGGCGGGCTACTGGTACGACTCCAGTTTTTACGACTTCAAAGCCCACGACCGCTATGGACAGCTCGCCACCCCCATCGACCCCGAGCAGCCGGTGGTCGAGGTTCGTCCCGGTCTACTCGAGCTGCCGATGTCGCGCGTCGCCATCGGGCCCGTGGCCGTGCCATGGTCGGGGGGCGGATACTTCCGTCTCATCCCGCCGCGGATCTACCGGTGGGGCGTCCGGCGCCGACTCGCGCGCCGCTCGTGGTTCATGTTCTACTTCCACCCCTGGGAGCTGGACGATGAGGAACAGCCCCCGAAGGGGTTGGCCGCCTCGCTGCGGTTCCGCGCCTATGTCGGCCGGGGCCGGATGCGACGGGACTTGCGGGAGCTGCTGCGCCGGTTCGGCTCGACCCGTATCGACCACACCCTCCGCCGCCTGGGGTACACCCCTCCCGCGTCCGCCTCCGCGGCATGACCGTTGCGGTAGCGCATCAAGTGGGCCCTTGATCAGGGCGCTCGCCAGCAACTCCTTGTATCACTTGTAGTTATGGCTGTGACATACGACCCGGGTGACGCCCGGTCGTCCAGCGCCTGATGCGAAATGCAGCAATTGTCGTGTCCTCACCGCACCTGGAGACGATTCATTGGGACGTAAGCCCAGTCTGACCCACCACACCGTCGCCGGCATCATGTGGATGTCGTACGGCAAAGCCGCCTTCTTCGTGTTGCAGCTCGTGGTCGTCGGGGTGCTCGCCCGCCTGATCACACCGGCGGCGTTCGGCGTGGTGAACGCCGCCCTGATCGTCACCGGCTTCTCGGCTATCGTCTCGCAGCTCGGGCTGGGTCCGGCACTGGTTCAGCGCCCCGAGCTGGAGCGGCGCCATATCGACACCGCGTTCACGTTCTCGTTCCTCTTCGGCTTGTCGCTCGGCGCGATCCTGTGGTTCGGTGCACCACTCGCGGCCACCTTCCTGCGCATGCCCGACGTGACCCCCGTGATGCGCGCCCTCAGCTGGGTGTTCCCGCTCAACGGCCTCCAGACCGTCGGGCAGTCGCTGCTCAGCCGCGATCTGCACTTCTCGTGGCTCGCCAATCTCGACGTAGTGAGTTACGGAATCGGGTTCGGCGTGGTCGGAATCGTGACAGCGCTGCTGGGATGGGGGGTCTGGGCTCTGGTCGCGGCGCAGATCGGCCAGTCGCTGGGACGGACGGCCGTGCTCCTGTGGAAGCACCCACCTCGCTTGCGACTGATCTTCGACGGCCCCGCGTTCCGCGACCTCGCTTATTTCGGCGGCGGATTCACGATGGCCCGCATCGCCAACTACGTCGCGGTCAACGGCGACAACATGATCGTGGGGAGATTCCTCGGTGCGGCACCGTTGGGATACTACGGCCGGGCATACTCGCTGATGTCCGCACCGGCCTACGCATTCGGGACCGTGCTCGACCAGGTCCTCTTCCCGGCGATGGCGAAGGTGCAAGACGATCTCAAGCGTCTCGCCGCGGCTTACCGTCGCGGCGTCGCCCTGATCGCCCTGATGGTACTGCCCGCCAGCGCCGCAATCATCTTCCTTGCCCCGGAAGTCATCCGCGTCGCGCTCGGAGCCAAGTGGGGACCGGCGGTCGCGCCGTTCCAGGTGCTGGGCCTGGGGATGCTGTTTCGGACCAGCTACAAGATGAGCGACTCCATTTCCCGCTCGACCGGTGCGGTGTATCGGCGGGCCTGGCGCCAGGTCATCTACGGCGGCCTCGTCGTCCTGGGAGCCTGGATCGGGACGCGGTGGGGGATCGTCGGCGTCTCGTGGGGCGCGCTGTCGGCGCTGACGGTGAACTTCTTCCTGATGGCGTCACTGGGCCAACAGGTGGCCGGGCTGACCTGGTGGGAATTCTGGGTGGCCCATCGTCCGGCCGTCCTCCTCACCCTGGTCTCCTTCCCCTTCGTCTGGGCAGCGGCGGTCGGGCTGCGGCGGCTGGATGCCCCGGCTGTGGTGACGCTCGCCGCCGCAGGGGCGCTCCTGATCGCGGCTTGCGGTCTGGCGATCTGGCGACTGCCCCGCGTTTTCCTCGGCGCGGACGGCCGGTGGATGGCCGATACCATGCTCGGGTTCGTCCGCAAACTGCGGCGTACCGAGGGACGGCCGAAGCTGTCCGGAGCGTTCGAGCCCACGACCGCGAAGGAGCCGCAATGACGGCGCTCGAGCCAGCGGTTCGGCCGGACGCCGTCGCCGCACCGCTGCCCGAGAGCCGGCTCGGGGTGCTGCGCGACCTCTTCGACCGGTTGCACACGGCCGAGATCCGGTACTGTCATTGGAAGAGCAACGAGCACCTCCGGGCGTCGTTCACCGGCACCACGGACGTGGACGTCCTGTTCGACCGCCGCGCGATCGTTCCGCTCACCCGCATCCTCGGCGAGTCGCACTTCAAGCGCTTCGTGGTCAAGTCGGGCCGCGGCTACCCGGGAATCGAAGACTATGTCGGATTCGACGCGGCGACCGGGACGCTCACCCATCTCCACGTCCACTATCAGCTCACGCTGGGTGAAAAATTCCTCAAGGGCCACCGGCTGCCCTGGGAAGAGCAGTACCTCGCCACGCGCGTGTGGGACGAAGAGTTCGGTCTGTACGTGGCGGATCCGGGTATCGAGCTGGTGGCGCTGCTGGTCCGATCCGTGATGAAGTTGCGGGCGCGTGACGGCGCACTCGAGCTCCTGGGGGTTCCCTACCTTCGAGGCGGCGTGCGGCGAGAGCTACGCTGGCTGCAAGCGCGTGTGCAGCGCGACCGGCTGCTCTCGGTCGGCGCGCGACTCGTGGGCGAGCAGGCCGCACGTCTCCTTCCCGAGATGGTGGATCAGAAACAGCCGGCCGTCCGAACGCTGCGCGCGTTCGGCCGCCGCATCCAGCCCCCGCTCGACGAGTACCGGCTGTTCGCCACGAGCGACGCCGTGCGGCAGATGGCCACCCGGGAGCTCGGCGTCGTCTGGTGGAAGCTCGTGAACTGGTATCGCGGCGCTCCGACCAAGAGCACGCGGACGCTGCCCCACGGTGGGTTGACGGTGGCATTCCTGGGCGCCGACGGCGCGGGCAAATCGACCCTCACCTCGGCGATCGCGGACTGGCTGTCGCGCGAAGTCGCGGTGGTCACAACCTACGGGGGGAGTGGTGCGGGGTCCGCCAGCCTGCCGCGGCGGCTGCTGCAATCGGTAGGAGGTCTGCAGCGGCTCCTGCGGTCGCCGCCGGGCGCGCGCGTCGCAGCGGCGCCGCCTCGCCGCGGCACGTCGCCCCCTTCGTTGGCGCGTCTCGTGTGGATCCTCGCGCTGGCGCGGGAGCGCGGGCGGCGCGCGCGGGACGCCCGTCGCGCCCGCGGGCTCGGTATGCTCGTCGTGTCGGACCGGCTGCCGCAGAGCCAGTTTCCGGGATGGAATGACGGGCCGCGCCTCGTCCCGTGGCTCGAGACGGGGTCTCGACTGGTTCGTGCCGCGGCACGACGAGAGCAGGCGGCGTTTCGCCTGGCGGAGCTGTCGGCTCCGGACGTCGTGATCAAATTGCACGTCTCGCCCGAGGTCGCGGCGCGCCGCAAACCGGAGACCCCGGCGGAGCAGCTGCGCACGGGCATCGACATGGTGCGGCGGCTCGCGTTTCCGCCCACCACCCGCGTCGTCGATCTCGACGCGGAGCAGCCGCTCCACGCGGTGCTACTGCTCGCACAACGGGCGATCTGGGAGGCCATCTAGCCGGCTATGTGCGGCATCACCGGTTTCTGGACGCCCGACGGGCTGAATCTCGAGGAGGCCCGCGCCACCATCACGGCGATGACGGATGTGTTGCGGCATCGCGGCCCCGACGACGAGGGCGCCTGGATCGATTCCGAGGCCGGTATCGCGCTCGGGTTCCGCCGTCTGTCGATCCTGGACCTCACACCCACCGGACATCAGCCGATGGAGTCGGCGTCAGGCCGCTTCGTCATCATCTTCAACGGGGAGATCTACAACCACGCAGACCTGCGACGGGAGCTGGCCGGAGCGGGGCACGCGTTTCGTGGGCGATCGGACACCGAGGTGCTGATCACGGCGCTGGAAGCGTGGGGACTGCGCCGCACGCTGGAGCAGTGCAATGGGATGTTTGCGTTCGCTTTGTGGGACAAAGCCGAGCGCACGCTGCATCTGGCCCGCGATCGCGCGGGGGAGAAGCCGTTGTATTACGGCTGGATGGGCCGGACGCTCCTATTCGGCTCGGAGCTCAAGGCGCTGCGGGTACACCCGGCGTTCCGACCCCCAATCGACCGCAACGCCCTCGCCCTGTACCTGCGGCGCGGCTATGTCCCGAGCCCCCACAGCATTTACGTTGGCGTCAACAAGCTGCCGGCGGGGACCTGGTTGACCCTGCGCCCGGATCGCGTGGGGACCGACGCGGCACCGACGGCCTATTGGTCATTGCAGACCGTCGCCGAGCAGGGCGTGGCACAGCCGTCGCTGGATAACCCCGCCGAAGTGGTGGAGACACTGCACGATCTACTCAGCGACGCCGTCAAGCTGCGCATGGAGGCCGATGTGCCGCTCGGCGCCTTTCTTTCCGGCGGCATCGATTCCTCGACCATCGTCGCCCTGATGCAGACGCACAGTGTCAGGCCGGTGCGCACGTTCACGATCGGTTTCCAGGACACGCAGCACGATGAGGCTCGCCACGCCGCCGCGGTGGCCCGGCACCTGGGAACCGACCATACCGAGCTCTATCTCACACCAGCAGACGCGCTCGCTGTCATCCCACGCCTGCCGGTGTTGTACGACGAGCCGTTCGCCGACACGTCCCAGATCCCCACCTTCCTCGTCTCGCAGCTGACGCGACAGCATGTGACCGTGAGCCTCTCCGGCGATGCCGGTGACGAGCTGTTCGGCGGATACCGGCGGCTCCGGCTCGGTCCGGCGATCTGGCGCAGCATCGGGTGGCTCCCGCTGCCGGTGCGGCGGGGCCTGGCCTCCCTGCTGACCCCTCCGGCGACCACCGGCAACGGCCGGCGCGGTCCCCTGCTGAGCCGCCTCACCCGACGGTTGACCGGCAAACGGAACCTCGTCGAGCGCCTGCGGCAGGTGGCGGAAATCCTGCCGATGGAGTCGCCCGCCGCCCTCTATCATTACATGATGTCATTTTGGAAAGACCCCACCGTACTCGTGCCGGACGCCAGGGAAATGCCGCTCCCCGCGACCGACCCGGCGCGCTGGCCCGACTTCGGTGGGAGTCCCGAGCATGTGATGATGTTCCTGGATACGGTCGCCTACCTCGCGGACGACATCCTGGTGAAGCTCGACCGAGCGAGCATGGGCACCAGTCTCGAAGCGCGCATCCCGCTACTCGACCACCGGGTGATCGAGCTCGCGTGGCGCATGCCGCTGTCCGTCAAGCTGCACGGCGGCAAGGGAACGAAGTGGCCGCTCCGCGAGGTGCTGTATCGCTACGTCCCGCGGGCGCTCGTGGACCGGCCCAAGCAGGGATTTCACATGCCGGTCGCGGAATGGTTGCGTGGGCCGTTGCGCGAGTGGGCCGAATCGCTCCTCGACGAACGACGGCTGCGCGACGGCGGTATGCTCGATCCTCGACCGATACGAAAGAAGTGGGCAGAGCATCTGGCGGGCACGACGCGCTGGGACTACCACCTGTGGACCGTCCTCATGTTCGAGGCATGGGTCGAGAACACCTCCCAGGCGGCGCAGCCGGTCCCGGCATGAATTCACGAACGGCAGGTGCCCTGACGACGGCGCCGGGTGAGGAGTCGGTGCCCGCGCCGACCGCGCCGGTGCGGCTCGAGGTGCTGGAGCGGCTGTTCCAGCGGCTCGACGCCGAGCACATCCGCTATTGTCACTGGAAGAGCAACGAGCATCTCGGCGCGACGATGACCGGGGCGACCGACGTCGACGTTCTAGTGGAGCGCCGAGGCGTGCAGCGCCTCACGCACATCCTCACCGAGGGGACGAGCTTCAAGCGTTTCGTCGTGAAGGCCGGGCGCGGGTACCCGGGCATCGAGGACTACGTGGGGTTCGACCCGGCGACCGGGAAACTGAGTCACCTGCACGTTCACTACCAGCTGACGCTCGGCGAGAAGTTCCTGAAGGGCCATCGTCTTCCTTGGGAAGAAGCGATGCTCGAATCGCGCGTGCGCGACGAGAGCTCCGGCCTCTGGATCACCGACCCGCACCTCGAGCTGCTGATCCTCATCGTGCGCCACGTGATGAAGCTGCGCCTGCGCGACGCGGCGATGGCGGCTCTGGGCCACGACTACTTCCGCGGCGGCATGCTGCGGGAGCTGCGCTGGCTCGCCGCGCGCGTGCGTTCCGACCAGCTCGTCGCCCGCGCGGAGCCGCTCGTCGGGGCAGTAGCCGCCCGACTGCTGCCGGGAATGATCGCGGGTCGCGGGCCTTCGATTCGTCAGCTGCGCGCGTTTCGCCGGCGCGCTACGCCGCGGCTCTCGAGTTACCGCATGTACTCCGCCGCCGGCGCGACCCGACGCATGTGGCTGCGGGAATGGACCTGGATCTGGTGGCGGGTCAAGAACTGGGTGTTTCGCGCGCCCACGAAGTCCACCCGCACGCCGCCCCAGGGCGGCCTGGCCATCGCGTTCGTCGGTCCGGACGGCGCGGGCAAGTCCACTCTCACGCACGAGATCGCCGAATGGCTGTCGCGGGAGATCGCGGTCACGTCGACCTACGGCGGGAGCGGCAAGGGCTCCGCTTCCCCATCGAGACGCTGGCTCCAGCGGTTCGGCGCGCTGACCCGACGCAAGCCCACGCCCCACGCCGGCACATCGGACGGTCCAGCCGCGGCCGACGCCCCCTCCGGATTGCGACTATTCGGAAAGCTGCTGTGGGTGCTCACCCTGGCCCGAGAGCGCCGCCGGTGGGCCACCGGGGTGCGCCGCGCCCGCAGCCTGGGCATGGTCGTGTTGTCGGATCGCGTCCCGCAAACCCAGTTTGCCGGACTCAACGACGGCCCGCGATACGGACATTGGCTCGATTCCCCTTCGTGGCTGCGCCGGACCGTTGCGCGACGGGAGCAGGCGACCTTTCGCGAGGCCGGGATCGTGCCCCCGGACGTGGTGGTGCGGCTGCTCGTTCCGGTTGACGTCGCGGCCCAACGCAAGCCCGACACGCCGCTCGAGCAGCTGCGCCGCAAGGTGGAGATCGTCGATCAGCTGCGCTTCCCACCCCCGACCCGCGTGGTCGATATCAACGCCGCGTTACCCCTCGATCGGGTTCTGCGCGACGTGAAGCAGGCGGTGTGGACGTGCCTGTGACCGGGCGGATGCCCGTTTCCAGGCGCGGCGGCGACTCCAGCCCGGCGACGCCTTCGCGCCCGCTCGTCGTAGAGCTCGTCGGACCGGCGGGTGCGGGGAAGACCGCCGTACTGCGAGCCCTGCGCCGGGACCCGCGCATCCGGGCCGGGTTGCGGATCGAGCGAATGCGGCATTTTGTGGAGATGCTCGCGCACGCTGCGGCCCTCGCCCCAGCCGCTATTGCGCTGCTCGGCGACGGGCGGGGGCGAGTATGGCCCGGGCTGCTGCATTTCGTGCGTCTCCGAACGTTGCCCAACGCCATCGCGCGCGCTGCGGCGGATGGTCCCGGTGCAATTCTGCTCGACGAAGGACCGGTATTCAGCCTCGCCCGGCTGAGTGTCTTTCAACAGGCGAACCAGGGCGACGACCGACTGGCCCGCCATTGGCACGCCGAGCTGAACCGCTGGACCAAGCTGCTGGACGGTGTCATCTGGATCGATTCGGCGGATGCCGTACTGGCCGAGCGGATTCGGACTCGGCGGAAGGAACACCGGATCAAGAGCGGGACAGACACCGAAGTGACCAGCTTTCTGAATCGCTACCGCGTGGCGTACCGAGAAATCCTGGGGGTCCTGCGCGCGTCCGGGAGGGTGCGCGTGGTCGAGGTGGACACGGCCGCGGTCACGATCGAGCATGTGGCCAACCGTGTAATGGGCGAGCTCGAGCAGTTGGGATTGCGTCATGCCTCGTAGAGCGAGTCGAGCCAGCGCGTTTGCTCCCGGAGCGCCCGCAGTGCCCGGGCAGCAGCCGCCGTTGCAGGCCGTGCCACCGCTCGCGGCTCCGATCCCCCTGCTTCGGTGGGCGTTGTACGGCTTCATTTTCTCCCTGCCCTTCGACGCTCCGGGCCGCCTACCGCTGGAGCTCACGACCCTCACCGGCGCGGGATTCCTGGCGGTGACGCTGCTCCAGCCGCGGCTGTGCTACGGCAACCGGCCGGGTGCCTTCTGGTGGTTCCTGGGATACTTGTACGCCTACTGGATCGCGTACGTGGCCGGCGGCGCGCGCTTCACCTCCGACGCCCTTCACTCGACGCTGTTCTACATCCAGGGCCTGCTCATCTTCTGCGCCTGCTTCAACCTCATGCGGGATCCGCGAATCGCACGCAGGGTGCTGCTCACGCTGGCGACCGCGGTCGCGATCCTGGCGGTGATGACGATCCTCGGCATCGGGAAGGCCTACGACACCGAGTCGGGCCGGGCCATGGTATTCGGCCAGAACGCCAATCGCGCCGCGCGCGTCTTGTGCGCCGGGCTCCTGATCGTCGTCGGACTGGTGTATGGCCGCCCCCGGCCGGCGCTCCGGCCGAGCTGGATCGCCTGGCCTATCGCCGCCGTGATCGGCATGGCCTTGATCATGGGCGGCTCACGCGGCGGCATGATCGCGCTGGCGGTGGGACTGTGGATGTTCTCGTTCGGCGGTGCCACGTTTGGCATTCGCATCCGCAACATGGTCGTGGCGCTCCTCGCGATCGCGCTGGCCGCCTGGGGTGCGATGCAGTCTCCGGTCATGAAGGAGCGCATCGAGAAAGCCCAGGCCGGGAACATGGCCGGGCGAGAGGTGATCTTCCCGACGGCCCTCAAGATGTTCAAGGACCGCCCGATCATCGGCTGGGGACCCCAGAATCAGTACGTGCTCGCCGTCCGCCTTGGTCTGCCGCCCCGGCTGCACTTCACCCGGGACACGCACATGCTGTTTCTCGAAGTCCTGACGGCGACGGGCATCCTGGGCGCGATCCCGTACCTGATGGGGCTGTGGCTCTGCTGCTGGGCCGCCTGGAAGGCGCGACGCGGCATCGAGGGAATCCTGCCCGCCGCGCAAATGGCGGCGCTGGTGGTCGGGAACCTGAGCGGCAATTACATCCAGTTGAAGTTGCAGTGGGTGCTGCTCGCTTATGCGCTGGCGAGCTGGGTGTACCTCACCGCGAAGCCGGCCCGTCCGACGAAGCCCAATGCGGCCGCGGCCCGGCGGGCCCGCTGGGGGTAGCGTCCCGACGGCTGTTGCGGCAGCGCTACAGGCGATCCCACACGACAGCGCCGCCGTCTCGCATGACAGCGTAAGACGTTCAGCGGCAGCATGTTATGGCGAACTCCCCAGGTGGTTTCGCTAGCACAGGGGGTGCGTGGGAGGATCTGTGGGCATGTTTCGGAACCAGCAGGAGGAAGCCGGGGGGCGTGCTGATCACGTTTTCGGGATTGGACGGAGCGGGTAAGTCGACGCTCATTGAGTTTTTGAGTAACGCACTGGAGGACCGGCGGCAGCCGGTCGTCGTACTCCATCTCAACGATCAGGTAGGCGTGTACGCGTTCGTGCGGGGCGTGCGAGATCGCCTCCTGGGGGGGGGCCGGCGGCCGGATGCGCTCGCGCCGGGCGCACCCGATCCCAAGTCCCAGAAACTCCAGCGGCCCGCCCCGCGCGGCGTGCGCGGCGCCGTGAGCCGGCTGCGCACGACGATCCTCTGGAACAAGCCGATGCGGCGGCTCCTGTACCCGCTCGACTTGCTGATCTTCGCCGGCTATCGCACGTACCTCGAGCGGGCGAAGGGGCGGGTGCTCATCATGGACCGCTACTTCTATGACACGCTCGTGGACCTGTCCGGCGGCTCCCGCGGTCCGTGGACGCGGCTGCTCGAGTGGTTGACGCCGCGCCCCACGGTGCCGGTGTTCCTCGACATTACCCCCGAAGAGTCCTACCGCCGCAAGCGCGAGTTCTCGGTCGAGTACCTGCGCCACCGCTCCGACGCCTACCGACGGGTGTTCGAGCGGGTGCCCGACGCGGTGCGGTTGGTCAACGACGACTTGGAGCGAACCAAGGCCGTGCTATTGGAAGCGGTTCACTCGCGCGGGGGGCCGTCGTGAACGGCGGCCGAGACACCGCCCTCGTGCTCGACGGACAGACGAACCAGGCACTGGCATGCGTCCGCTCGCTGGGACGGGCAGGCTACGATGTATCCGTGGCTGCTACGCGGCGGCGTCCCTTGGCGGCCTGGTCCCGCTTTGCCCGGGGGCGGTTCCTGTTGGCCGGCGAGACGCCGGAGGCTTTCGCGGCGTTGCGACGCTGGGCTGCCACACGCGGAGTCTCACTGGTCCTGCCCCTCACCGAGCGCTCCTGCGTACTCTGCAACCTGGAGCGCTCGGCGTGGGAGGCCGCCGGCATCACGGTCGGCAGCGCGCCGGCAGAGCTCTTGGGCATCGCCTTCGACAAGGCGCGGACGTTCGAACTGGCCGCGCGCTCGGGCGTCGCGATACCGCCCACGCGCGTACCCGCCACGTTGCCCGAAGCCCGGCTGGCGGCAGCCGAAATCGGCTTCCCCTGCGTGGTGAAATCGCGCTTCAGCAATGCGTGGGACGGCACGCGCTTCCTGCCGGACCCCGGCACGAGCTACGTCCGCACCGCGGCGGAACTCGATGCCGCCGTCACCCTGCACCGCCAGGGCGAGCACTGGCCGCTCATCCAAGGCTTCGTGCCCGGTCAGGGGAAAGGCGTCTTCGCCCTGTTCGAGTCGGGGCGCCCCGTTGCATGGTTCGCCCACGAGCGTCTGCGGGACGTCCGCCCATCGGGTTCCGGCAGCAGTCTGCGACGCTCGGCGCCGCTCGAGCCGCGGCTCCTGGAGCCCGCGGAACGGCTGCTCGCCGCGATGGCCTGGCATGGTCCGGCAATGGTCGAGTTCCGCGACGACGGCGTGCACCCGCCCTCCTTGATGGAGGTCAACGGCCGCTTCTGGGGCTCGTTGCAGCTGGCGGTATCGGCGGGGGCGGATTTCCCGCTGTGGTGGGCCGCGATCCTGCGCGGCCGGCCTGTCGAGCGTAGAACCGGCTACGCCACGGGCGTGACCGTGCGCTGGCTCTGGGGCGACATCAAACGGTTTCTCTACATCCTTGCCGGGGCTCCACCGGGCTACCCGGAGCGCTACCCCACGGTATGGCAGGGACTGCGGGAGCTGCTGGGACGCCAGCCGGCGGGCACCCGCTCCGAGACCTGGCAGCCGGACGACCGTTGGCCCGCCCTCGGTGAGTGGGCCCAGGGATTGGGCGAGCTGTTCTCAGGCAGGAAGCGGTTACGGGCGTCCCAGCGATCGGTACAGGCACCAGCCCCGTTGCCGGAAGGTGCCCCCGTGACCGCACCGTCCTCCGCCGTGATGTCCGACGCATCGCAGGGCAGACATTAGGTTGTGGCAGACCAGAGGGAATCCATGGAAGCACCGCTTCGCGTCCTGATGATCACGGCCGGATGGCCGCAGCCGGGACAGCCACAAACGACCCACTTCGTCAAACGCCAGGCGGAATTCCTCCGCAAGGCGGGCGTGGGCGTTGACGTGTTCCACTTCCGGGGCGCCAAACGGCCGTGGAACTACGCGCGCGCTTGGATGCAGGTTCGACCCCGCATGCAGCCCGCGCACTACGACGTGGTGCACGCGCAGTTCGGGCAGAGCGGCGTCCTGGCGTTGCCCAAGCGGCTGCCGCTCGTCGTGACGCTGCGCGGCAGCGACATCCTGGGCATCGTCGGTCCCGATGGTCGCTACACCCTGGCCGGGCGGATCTCCCAGGCGGTGGCCCGATTCGCTCTCCGACGCGCCGACGCGGTCGTCGTCGTCTCCGAGCACATGACGGAGTTCTTCCGCACGGCCGCGCCGGTCACCGTACTGCCATCCGGCCTCGACTTCGAGCTGTTCCGCATCGTGCCCCGCGACGAGGCGCGGGCACGCCTGGGATGGCCCCTCGACAAACGGCTGGTGTTGTTCGCCGGCAATCCGGACCAGCCCCGCAAGCGCCACGCGCTGGCCAAGGCGGCTGTCGACGTGCTCAACCGCACGCTCCCGGCCGAGCTGGTGGTGGCCTGGGGGGTGCCGCATACGGACATCCCGCTCTACATGAACGCGTGTGATGCCTTCGTGTTCACCTCGATGCAGGAAGGCTCGCCCAACGTCGTGAAGGAGGCGCTGGCCTGCGACCTTCCCGTCGTCTCGGTGCCGATCGGCGACACCGCCGAGCGGCTGCGCGGCATCGTGGGGTGCGAGCTGGTGGTGGACGAGCACCCGGAAGCGATCGCGGCCGCGTTGGAACGGGTGCTGCGTCGCGGTCAGCGGGTGGCGGGCCGGGTGGCCGTCGCTCCGCTCGCGGAAGAGGCGATCACCGCCCGCCTGGTGGACGTATACCGGGCGGCGATCGCCCGCTACGCCGGCCGACCGGCGCCCGCGCCGCGGCGGGATCCGGTCACGACTGCTCGCCTGACGGAGCGCTGACTCGGATGCCACCCGCTGTCCCCCAGGTCACGATCGTCGTTCCCTGCCGCAACGAGGAGCGCTATCTCGTCGAGTGTCTCGACTCGATCCTCGCCTGCGACTACCCCGCCGACCGCCTCGAAGTGCTCGTGGTGGACGGCATGAGCGACGACGGGACGCGCGCGGTGCTCGGGGAGTATGCCGCCCGCCACCCCATCGTGCGGATGATCGACAATCCCCGCCGCATCACTCCGGTGGCGCTCAATCTCGCGATCCGGGCCGCGCGCGGGGACGTGATCGTGCGGATGGACGCGCACGTCGTCTATCCCAAGAACTACGTGAGCCGGCTCGTCGCCGCGCTCGACGAGTTCGGCGCCGACAACGTCGGCGCGGTGCTCAAGACCCTCCCCGCGAACCAGACCGCGATGGGCAGAGCGATCGCCTTCGGCATGTCCCATCCATTCGGTGTCGGGACCTCCTACTTCCGGATCGGAACCGACCAGCCGCGCTGGGTGGACACCATCGCCTTTTTCTGCATCCGCCGGGCGACGTTCGAGCGCGTGGGAATGTTCGACGAGGAGCTGATCCGCCATCAGGACGGAGAGTTCAACGCCCGACTCATCAAGGCGGGAGGGCGCATCCTGCTGATCCCGGACGTCGTGTCCTACTACTACGCGCGGGCCACATTGCGGCAGGTGGGACGGATGTTCTATCAGTACGGCTACTTCAAGCCGCTCGTCGCGAAGAAGCTGGGACGCTTCATGACCGTGCGGCAGCTCATTCCTCCCGGATTCGTGCTCGGGCTCCTCGCCACCGGCGTGGCGGCGCTCGTGTGGAAGCCCGGTCTCCTGCTGTTCGCCCTGGTCGCCGGCAGCTACTCGGCGGTGGTACTGGGATCGGCGGTGCAGACGGCCCTCAAGGAGGGGCCGGCCGTGGGGCTGGCGCTCGCAGCCGTGCTGCCGGTGATTCACGTGAGCTACGGCACCGGATTCTGGCGGCGCGTGGTGGAGCTGCTGCTGCCGTCGCGGCGCGCAGCCGCGGAACGGGCGGCCGAGCTGCCCCTGTCGCGCTGAGCAGGCGACCCGTGAGAGTCCGTCCCCAGATCGCCAGCCTCATGTATCACGAGGTGACCGACGACCCGACCACGTCGGGGTTTCAGCGTCCGGGCGCCTTCGCCTACAAACACCCGACGGCCACGTTCGCCGAGCACCTGGCCCGGATCGTCGCCGCGCCATCCGCCCCCGGGCTCGTCGTGGACGTGGACTTCGACCGGCCCGGCCGCGGCCTGTTGCTCACCTTCGACGACGGCGGCCGCAGCGCCCTCACGGCCGCCGAGCTCCTCGCCCGGCACGGCTGGCGTGGGCACTTCTTCATCGTGACGAGCCTGACCGGCAGCCGCACGTTTCTCGATGCCGCGGGAATCCGTACGTTGCGCAGCGCCGGCCACCTGGTCGGCAGTCATTCGCACACCCATCCCAACATCTTTCGCGCGCAGTCGCCGGCGCGCATGGTCGAGGAATGGCGCACCAGCTGCGATACGATCGCGCAGATCCTCGGCGAGCCGTGTGTGGCCGCCTCGGTGCCGGGCGGCGATATCTCGCGTCGCGTGCTCGAGTCGGCCAGCACGGCGGGGCTGCGGTATCTGTTCACTTCGGAACCGTGGCTGGTGCCCCGGCGTGTCGGCGATTGCTGGATTCTGGGTCGCTACGGTGTGAAGGCGACGACGCGTACGGCGCGGGTGGCCGAGCTCGCCCGGTTCCAGGGTTGGACCCGGGCGCTGGTGCGGCGACGGCTCAAGGTGTTCGCGACCAGCGCTCTTCCCCCGCTGTACCGCTTGTACATCCGCCTCAGGACACGCGAAGGCGCTCAGCCCGCCTGAACGGCCCGCCTAGTGGCAGGACCCCGTTCCGCTGTCGGAGTAGGTGCTCCCCGCGACCGGGATGAACTGCCAATCGTAGCTCGTCGAGCGCAGCGTCAGTTTCAGCACCCCGAATGTGCGCCCTTCCCGCGCTTCGCTGAGCGGGAAGATGTTGGTCAGGTCCCCCCCGCTCTCGCCGCCCATTCCCGCGATGATGGTCCGGATACCGCGTACCGGGTCGGCCGTCCCGTCCGGCTTCATGGGCGCGATCCGCTCCCACACGTGGCGGTGACCGTTCAGGACCAGGTCCGCACCCGCGGCATACAGGTCGTCCCAGAACCGCCGGGCGCTCGAAATCACCGCGCCCCCGCTTCCGGTGCCGCCGATGGACGAGTAGAGCGGATGATGGAAGTACGCCAGCGTGCACACGTTCGGGTGGGCCGCGAGGTCGGCCCGCAGCCACACATCCTGCGGCGAATTGGCGTCGCTCGCGATGTTGCTGTTCAGCACGATGATGTGCCAGGCCCCGAGATCGAAGCTGTAGTAACCCAATCCGGCAGGCCCCGCCGCCGCACCGAAGTAAGCGAAGTATGGGGCAGCCCCGCTCGTGTTGTATTCGTGGTTGCCCGCCGACGGGTGCGTTCTGGCTTTGAACGCCCCCCAGCTCGGGTTGTAGCAGTTGGCGTAATCCTTCGTCGACCCGTTCTGGTAGGCGTTGTCGCCCAGGGCGAAGACCGGGACGCCCGGCATCGCGTTGATCAGCGCCGCGGTCGCCTCGTCGTCGCTGCTGCCGCAGTCGGCGATGTCTCCCGCTCCCACGAACGTCACCGACGACCCCGGCGCCAGTACGGTGATGGTCGCGGTCTGCGTGATCGCCACACCCGCCACGGTCGCGGAGACGGTCTTGGTCCCCGTGCTGGAGGCGGCCAGGGCGCCGGTCGCCACGCCGGTCGCGTCGGTCGCGGCGGACGGCTGCGTCAGGCTGACGCCGGATCCGCTGGCGGCCAGTGTGACGGACGCACCGGGTACCGGATTGGCGAACGCGTCGCGCGCCGTCACGACGATCGTTGAGGCACCGCTCCCCGCCTCGATCGACGCGGGATTGGCCGTGACCGTAGTCTGAGACGCCGATACCGGTCCGGCGTTCACGGTGAGGGTCGGTTTCTGGGTGATGAGCACGCCGCTGGCGGTCGCGCTGATCGTTTTGATGCCGGCTCCGGTCGAGGAAATGGTCCCGGTCGTGACGCCGCCGGAATTGGTCGACGTCGCCGGCTGCACGATGGTGTTGCCGCTCCCCGTGGCGGCCAGGGTCACCGTCGCCCCGGTCACCGGGTTTCCGCCTGGATCACGTGCCGTCACAGTGATCGTCGCCGTGCCGGGACCCGCCGTCAGCGTCGCCGGTGACACCGTCACGTTGGACTGGCCCGCGGACACGATGCCCGCCGATATGTTGAATGAAGCCGACAGTGTACTGGGAAGCCCGGCGGACGCGGCGTTCAGCGTGTAACCGGTGCCCGCCTTGTCGATGCTCAGCCCCGGGAACGTGGCCACACCGGAGTCCGCGGCAATCGGACCTCCCCCCGTGAGCAGCGCCCCGCCCGGGTTGCTGCCGAATCCGAGCGTCACCGCGGCCGCGGACCCACGCTCCCGGTTTCCGAACTGGTCCCGGATCTCAACCTGGATCGGCGGCGTCATCACGATGCCGAGCGTCGTGCCCGAAGGCTGGACCAGGAAGGCGAGCGCGCTGGCGGGACCCGGAACGACCATGACAGAGTCGAGCTGATCGAGCCCCGTGCCGCCGACCACCGCCGAAATCACCTTCAGCTCGGCCCGAGTGGAGTACAGGGACCCGCTCGCCACCCCATTCGCATCGGTCAACCCCGCCGGTTGAATCAAGGCGTTCCCGGTGCCCGTCGCCGAGAGCGCGACCGCGATGCCGGGGATCGGGTTGCCGTGATCGTCCCGGGCGGTGACGGTGATCGTGGCGGCGCTGGCGCCGGTACTCGCGTTGAGCGTGGCCGGCGTCGTGACGAACGTGGTGCGCGTCGCCGATACCTCGCCCGCGAGGACGGTCACCGCGGCCGTCTGAGCTACGGGGATGCCGTTGATCGTCGCGGAAACGACCTTGGTGCCCGTCGTCGTGGAGCTGAGGACGCCGGTGGCCTCTCCCGCTCCACTGGTGGCGGCCGCCGGCTGGGTCAGGGCGTTGCCCGTGCCGGTGGCCGAGAGGACCACGGTCGCCCCGGCGACCGGATTCGAAAACGCATCCCGCGCAGTGATGGTGATCGTCGAAGAGAACCCTCCGTCACTCGCCTGAATACTCGTGGGCGCGCCCACCACGGTGGACGTGGTCCCCGAGACGGGACCGGCATTCACCGTCACCGTGGGCTGTGGCGCCAACGGGATCCCGTTCACCGTCGCCGACACCGTCTTCACGCCGGCGCCGGTCGAGCTCAGGGTCCCGGCCGCCGTGCCATTCCCATCGGTCGGGCCGGCCGGTTGGGTGAGCGTATTCCCCGATCCGGTCGCCGCCAGGACGACCGTCACCCCGGGAACGGGATTCCCGAAGGCGTCCCGGGCCGTGACCGAGATGGTCGCCGCGCTCGAGCCGCCACTCGCGACCAACGTCGTCGGAGCGACCAGCAGCGTGGACTTGGCAGCCGACACCGCGCCGGCCCCGATGCCGAAGGGAGCCGAGGTGGCGACGGCCGTGCCGGTCGCGGACGCCGTGAGCGTGTACCCGGTGCCGGCCTTGTCGAGGCTCAAGTCGTTGAACGTCGCCACACCGCCCGTCGCGGTGCGCATGACCGTTCCCGAAAGGACGGCGCCGCCCGGATTGGCACCGAGGGCGATCGTGACCGCCGACGAAAACCCGGTTGCCGGATTGCCGAACGCGTCCCGCGCTGCCACCTGAACGGGCGGAGCGATGATCGCGCCCGCGGCGCCGCCACCGGGCTGCACGGTGAATACGAGCACCGCAGCCGTGGCGGGCGTGACCGCCACGGTCCCGGACTGCGCGAGGGCGACCCCGCCGGCGGTCGCCGTCACCGTCTTCGACTCCACCATGGTCGAGCTCAGCGTGCCCGTCGCCACACCGTTGGCGTCGGTAGGCGCGGATGGCTGGCCGATGGTGTTCCCGGTACCCGTGGCGGACAGCACCACCGGGACCCCGGACACGGCATTGCCGAACCCGTCATGCACCGTGACGGTGATCGTGGCGGCACTGGATCCCGAGCTGGCGGTGATGGACGCGGGACTCACGCTCAGACCGGACTGGGCGGCGGAAACCGGACCCGGCGTGATCGCGAAGTTCGCGGAGGAATCGGGCCCCAGCCCGGGCGCTGTGGCGGCCAGGGTATACGCGGATCCGCTGCGGGTGAGATGCAATCCCGGGAAGCTGGTCACTCCACTCACGGCCACGCCCTTCGTCACACCCAGGAGGGTCGCGCCCGTCGGATTCGTGCCCAGTGCGATCGTGACGGTGTCGTGGAACCCGGGGACCGCGTTGTCGAACGCGTCGTGGGCCTGCACGACCACCGCGGGCGTGATCGAGGCGCCCGCCGCCGTGGTCGACGGCTGAACGGCGAAGCTCAGCTGGGCGACCGGTCCGGGACCGACATCTACGACGCCGCTCGATACCGCGGAGAGCGTCCCCGACGACGCCTGGAGCGTGTATCCGCTGCCCGTCTTGTCGATGCGCAGGTCGGTGAACAGCGCGACGCCCGCCACGGCGGCGATCGTCTTCGTGCCGGTGAGCGTGCCGCCGCCGGGGTTGGCGGCGATCGTGACGGTGACGTTCCCGGTGAACCCCGTCGCGGTATTCCCCCGAATGTCCCGGGCGGTGATCTGGATGGGTGGTGCGAGCGGCACGCCCGCCGTGACCGTGCTCGGCTGAGAAGTGAACACCAGGCCGACGGGTGGCCCGGGAACGACCGCGACCGTCGTTGTGCCGGCATGCCCATCGGCCGTGGCGGTGATCGTCACCGATCCGAGGGAGACCCCGGTGACCAGGCCGCCCCCGCTCGTCGTCGCAACGGTGGTGTCGCTGCTCGTCCAGGTGATGGCGCGGCCGTTCAGCGCCCGGCCCTGAGCGTCTCGCGGCACGGCGGTGAACTGCACCGCCGTGGTGATGGGAACGGATGCGGCAGGTGGCGTCACGTCCACTCTCGCCACCGAAGCCGGAGGACCTGACGTATCGGACGTACAGGCGACCAGCAGCGAGACGGTGATCACCGCCCGGCGGAGCGAACGAACCCGCGGGCCCCGCGCGAGTTTTCCCCCCATTTGAACCCTCGACGCCAAGCTGTGGCGATTGCGCTACACTGAACGAAACGATGACCGATCCCGACACTCTAACTGCAAGACCCGGGCCCGGATGCGCTTCAGGATTCTTTCACGAATTCCCTGGATTGTCTCAGTGGCAGGAGGCGGTTCCGGAGTCGGAATAGGTCCCCTGGCCCTGGGCGTGGAGGAATTCCCAGCGGTACGACTTGTCGTATAGGGTCAACCGCAGTACGCCACGCGAGAGGTTGGCTATGTCGTTCGCTTCGTCGTTATTAGCCAGCGTGAATTGGCCGGGCGTAACATGAGACTCTCCGCCACCAGTTCCGACGATGAATTCTCGAATGCCCGCAGGATTTCCGTTGCCGAGCGAGTCCTGGGGCGCGAAGCGCTCGTACATGTGCTCATGTCCGTTGATGACGATCTCGGCTCCGGCATTCTCGAGCGCCTGCCAGAGCCGTCTGATTCTCGTCGACCCTCCGTTCGTAGGACCGGATGTGAAGAGCGGACGGTGCCAGATAGCAAGGACGCACTGATTGGTGTGGGTTACCAAGTCGCCTTGCAGCCACGTCAATTGACCTGATCCGGGGTTGGTCACACCCGAGTCGCTGTTGAGCACCACCACGTGCCAGGTGGCGACATCGAAACTGTAGTACCCGAACCCGTTGAGCAGCGGGTCGGCCACGGCAGGAGTGAAGTAGTTGAAATACGGCGTCGCCGTGCCGCTGCTATCGTACTCGTGATTACCCACCACCGGCCGGGTCCGCGCCTTGTGCCGCCCCCACGTCGGCTCGTAGCACCGCACGAAGTTCGAATCTGTGCCATTCGCATACGCATTGTCCCCCGCCGCGAACACCACGCCGGGGATGCTGTCCAACTGGTTGGCGGTCGCATCGTCCCGGACCGAGTTGCAGTCGGCGATGTCACCTGCGCCCACGAGCACCGGCATGACGGCCGCCGTCGCCGTCTGGGAAATCCCGACCCCTCCAGCCATGGCGGAGATCGTCTTCGCCTCGGCGAGTGACGAATTGAAGGCCGCCGTGAACACACCGCTGGCATCCGTATTCCCCGTGGCGGACGGACTGAACCCGTTCCCCGATCCGTTCGCGGACAGCACCACCGGCGACCCGCTCACCAGGTTTCCGAACTGATCTTTCACCGTCACCGTCACCGCGGACGCCTGGATGCCGGGCACGCACGAGAACGCACACTGGCCGATCGTGTCCGTCGCCGCGACCAGACTGGACAGCGCAGCATCGACGCCGTCCGCCGCGATGTCGAAGGGCGGGCTGGTGGCTGCCGCCAGCGCCCCGGAAGTGGCCTGCAGGGTGTAACCGGTCCCGAGTTTGTTGATGCTCAGATTGGAGAACGTCGCCACGCCGCTCGCGGCGGACACCGGATTCGTCCCGGACAGGGTGCCGCCACCCGGGTTGGCCACGATCCCCACCGTGACGCTGCTACTGGCGCCCGTCACCCGGTTGCCGCCGGCGTCCCGAATTTCGACCTTCACCGCCGGGGCGATCGACGCACCCGCGGTCGCATCGGAGGGCGGGACCAGGAACCCGAGCTGCGCCGCCGGACCGACCGTGATGTTGAACGGGCTCGACGTCGCGCTCGCCAATCCCGCGGCCGTCGCGGATAGGCGGTACCCGGTGGCCGCGCTGTCGATGCGCAGGGAGCCGAACGTCGCCACACCGGCAACGGCTGCCGTAGAGGTCGTCCCCGACAGCGTCCCGTTCTTCGGGTTGGTGCCAAGTTCGATCGTGACGCTGTTGGTGGCGCCCGTGACCCGATTGCCGCCGGCATCGCGAATCTCCACCTGGACGGCCGGGGTAATCGCGGCGCCGCCCGCCGTATTCGCCGGCTGGACCCGGAAACCGAGCTTGGTAGCGGGCCCGACGGCGACGCTGAATGCGTTCGAGGTCGTCCCGGTGAGCCCCGATGCAGACGCAACCAGCGTGTAGCCAGTTCCGGCGCTGTCGAGGCTCAGTGTTGAGAACGTCGCGATCCCGTTCACCGCAGCCACGGTCTTCGTTCCCGACAGGGTGCCGCTGCCCGGATTCGTGCCGATCGCGAGGGTGACGCTGTTCGTGGCGCCGGGCACATCGTTGCCGCCCGCATCCTGGATCGCCACCTGCACCGCGGGGTTGATCGCCACGCCCCCGGTGGAAGTGCTCGGTTGGACGACGAAGGCCAGCTTTGCGGCCGTGCCGATCACGACATCGAAGCTGCCCGAGGTGGGGCCGGCGAGCGATGCGGCTGTCGCGGTCAGGGTGTAGCCGCTCCCGGCGTTGTTGATGCTCAGGTCCGGGAACGATACCCGTCCGAGGACAGCCTGTTGCGTCAACGTGCCCGACAGCGCGCCGCCCGGGTTCGAACCGATCGCGACGGTGACATTAGTGGTGTTATCCGTCGTCAGCCGGTTCCCTCCCGCATCGCGGACTTCGACCTGGACCGCGGGGGCGATGGCAACACCGGGCGGAGTGTTGGACGGCTGCACCACGAAATCGACCCGCGTCGCCGCTCCGACGGCGACATTGAACGCACTCGAGGTATCCCCGGCCAGCACGCACGATGTCGCGTTCAGCGTGTACGCCGCGCCCGCGCTGTCGACGCTCAGGTTGCTGAACGTCGCGACGCCGGCGCTCGCAGCCAGGTTGACGGTTCCGAGGAGATGCGCCCCGGTCGTGCCGGTCCCCGCCGTAATGGCCAGGCTGACGCTCGCCCCGGAAGACGTGAGGTTGCCGTTGGCGTCGAGGATTCGCACCGTCACGGCCGGGGAGATCGTCGCACCCCCGGTCGTCGAGACAGGCTGCTGGCCGAACGCGAGCCGCGCCGCCGCCCCCACCGTGATGTTGAAGGTGAGTGACGTGGCGGTGCCCGGCCCCGTCGCCGAAGCAGTCAGGGTATATCCGGTGCCGACCTTGTCGATGCTCAGGTCGGAGAACGTCGCGACGCCACCCGCAGACGGTACACTGAGGGTGCCCGAGAGCGTCCCGCTCCCCGGGTTGGCAGCAATGGCCATCGTGACGTTGCCGGTGAACCCGATGGCAGTATTCCCCTGGGCGTCTTGCGCCGTGACTTGGACGGCGGGAATGATCGCTCCGGCGGTGCTGGTGGCGGGCTGGGCGGTGAAGACCAACTGCGTGGCAGTGCCTGGCGTGATGTTGAACGCCACACTCGTATCCGAAGCCAGACCCGCGGCGGTGGCGCGAATCGTGTACCCGGTTCCGGTCTTGTTGATACTGAGACCGTTGAACGTCGCCACCCCGGCCGAGGCGTTGTGCACCTTGGTGCCCGAGAGCGTCCCGCCTCCGGGGTTGGCGAGGAGCGCCACCGTGACTTGGGTCGTCGCGGTTCCGACGCGGTTGCCGAACGCGTCCAGGATTTCGACCTGCATGGCCGACGCGATCGGGGCCCCCGCGGTGGTCGAAGAGGGCTCCACGAAGAAGGACACCCGGCTCGCGGCGCCCGCAGCGATGTTGAAGTCCACCGAGATGGCAGTCGGCAGCGCGGGGGCGGCGGTGGCCAGCAGTGAATAGCCCGTGCCGGCTTTGTTGATACTCAAGGACGAGAACGTCGCCACGCCGGACACGGCCGAGACGTTCGTGGTTCCGGACAACGCCCCGCCACTCGGGTTGTCCTGAATCGCGACGGTGATGCTCCTCGAGTCGGTCGTGACGCGGTTCCCAGCGGCGTCCTGAACCTCCACCTGCACCGCCGGCGTGAGCGTCGCACCGGCCACCCCGTCTGCGGGCGGAATGAAGAATGCGAGGTGGTCGGCGGCGCCGGACCCGATGGTGAACGGTACGGAGGTGGCAGCAGTCAGCACCGGTGCCGCGGTGGCCTGAATCGTGTAGCCCGCCCCGGCCTTGTCGATACTTAGAGTACTGAAGGTCGCCAGGCCGCTGGTCGCGCTGAGGCTGGTAGATCCCGAGAGGGTGCCGCCGCCTGGGTTGTTCTGCAGCGCCAGCGTGATCATATGGCCAGCCGTAGTTACCCGGTTGCCCCCTGCGTCCCGGACCTCGACCTGGATCGGCGGACTGATGGTCGCCCCGCTCGCCGCGCCTGACGGCTGCACCCGGAAGCCGAGCTGCGCGGCCGGGCCAACCGAGACATTGAAGGCGTTCGATGTCGCAGCCGTGAGCGTCGCCGCCGTCGCAGTGAAGGTGTAACCGGTGGCGGCGCTGTCAATCGCGAGGGTGCTGAAGCTCGCCACGCCCGCCACCGCGGCCACGCTCTTCGTTCCGCCGAGCGTTCCGCCCTTCGGATTGGTACCGATCGCGATCGTCACGGTGGTCGTGGCCGTCACCCGGTTTCCGCCCGCGTCCCGGATCTCAACCTGGACCGCGGGGGCGATGGGCACTCCGCCCGTCGTGCTCGTCGGCTGGACCCGGAAGCCGACCTTCGCAGCGGGGCCCACGGAGACGTTGAACGCAGTAGAGGTCGCACCGGTCGCGACACCCGCGGCACTCGCCGCCAACGTATAGCCCGTGCCTGCACTGTCGATCGACAGCGAGTTGAACGTCGCGACCCCGGCGGCCGCCGCAACCGTCCTCGTGCCGCCAAGCGTCCCGCTGTTCGGGTTGGTGCCTATCGCGAGCGTGACGTTGTTAGTCGCCGTGGTCACCCGATTGCCGCCGGCGTCCTGTATCTCGACCTGGACCGCGGGCGCGATCGTCGCCCCACCCGTCGTGCTCGAGGGCTGAACGAAGAACGCGAGTTTGGCGGTCGTTCCCGTTGTCACGTCGAACGACGTCGAGGTTGCTGCCGCAAGGGCCGGGACGGCGGTCGCCTGGAGCGTGTATCCAGCGCCCGCCTTGTCGATACTCAAATCGCCGAACGTCGCGGTTCCGGCCGCCACAACCATCGTGGTCGTCCCGGCGAGCGTGCCCGGCCCCGGGTTGGCCGCAATCGCAATGGTGACGTTGCCCGCAAAGCTCGTCGCAAGGTTTCCGAACGTGTCCCGCACCGCAACGACCACCGCCGGGGTGATCGCGTTGCCCGCGCTGATGTTGGAGGGCTGAGTCGTGAACGCCAGCTGCTTCGCGCCGGCCGGGTTGACGGCGACGCTCGCCGTCTGCACGACTGCGATGCCATTCACGGTCGCCGACACTGTCTTCGAGGCCGCTGCGGTGGAGCTGAGGGTCCCCGCGGTGACACCGGCCGCATCCGTCGGGCCGGTGGGCTGCGTGAGGACGTTTCCCGAACCGGACGCCGCGAGTACGACCGTGGCCCCCGAGACGGCATTTCCGAAGGCGTCTCGCGCCGTGACCGTGATCGTGGAGACTGCGGCGCCGGCGCTCGCCGTGATCGAGCCGGGACTGGCGCTGACCGTGGACTGCGAAGCAGCGACAGAGCCGGCACTCACCGTGACGGCGCCGGATGTTGCACTCGCAAGTCCGGCGGCCGTCACCGTCAGGGTGTAGCCGGCACCGCTCCGGTTGAGTGTCAGGTCGGCGAAACTGACGACGCCCGCCACCGCGTTCAGCGTGGTCGTCCCTGAGAGCGTGGCGCCCCCGGGATTGGCAGCGAGCGCGACGTGGACACTCCCCGTGAACGACGTCGCCGTGTTGCCTTGCGCATCCAGCGCACGGACCTGCACGGCTGGAGCGAGCGGGACTCCGGCGGTCGCCGTGACGGGCACCGCCGCCAGGGTCAGCTGGGTGGCCGTATTGCCAAGGCCCGGCCCGTCACCCGAACAGGCGACGAGCAACGCTCCGGCCAGTACCAGCCTCCACGACCGCCTCATCTCACTCCTTCGCCCATGATCGATTCAACCTCGCCCGCGAACCGCATAGATTGCCGTGCGGCAAACTAACAGGGGATTCGCCATCCTCCATGGAGGCTGCATTCGCGATCCACGCCTGCTCGCCCGGCTCGGCCTGTACGCGTCCCTGACCTTCATACTCGGGGCGACCCTCTTCCCTTCGGGCTCCGAGCTCCCAGAATTCGTCGGATGCCTCGTCTGCGGCGCCCGCGGCTTGTCGGATGCCCTCGTCAACGTGCTGCTCTTCCTGCCGTTCGGTGCCGCCCTCGCCGCGCTGGGCCGGACCGGTCGCCGATCGATCTTCTATGGCTTCGCGCTCTCCTGCGCGATCGAGCTGTCGCAGACCGTGATCCCGGGCCGGGATCCGAGCCTCGGGGACGTCTGCTTCAATACGCTCGGCACGGCCGCCGGCCAATGGCTGGCGTGGCTCGCGAACCGGTGGCTGGCGCCGACTCCGCGAGCCGCGGCCCGTCTCTCCCTGCTCGCCGCCGGAGCCGCCCTCCTGGTGTTCGGCCTGACCGCCCACCTGGTGCAACCTTCGCTCCCCGCCCGAGACTTCAGCGCGTGGTATACGGCCGACCTGCCGGAGCTCGACTGGTACCACGGCCGGGTGCTGCGCACGACGCTCGGGCCGATTGCCTTCAGCCCGAATCGACTGCCCGACCCGGACGTGGTGCGCCGACTCCTGCTCGCGGGCGCGCCGCTCGAGATCGACGCCGTCGCGGGCCGGAGCGTCCGGGGGCTCGCCCCGTTGTTCGTCATCGTAGACGAAGACGACGAGGAGGTGTTCCTGGTCGGCCCCGACCGCGGCGACCTGGTGCTCCGCTACCGCACCCGCGCAGCGCGCTGGCGCCTGGATCAACCCGACCTGAGGCTGCGCCATGCGTTCGCCCACGTGGCCTCCGGCGATACGCTGCACATCGGCGTCCGGCACGACAACGGCGGCTACTGTCTCTCGCTGAACCAGGTCGCCCGCTGTGGCCTCGGTTACAGCGTGGGCAGCGGGTGGACGCTGCTGTACTACCCGCGGCACCTCCCCATCTGGATCAGCACAGGGCTCGAGATCGCCTGGGTCGCAGGCATCGCCTTCCCGTTCGGACTGTGGGCCCGGCGACGCCCCGAGACCGTCCTGGCGGCGGCCCTGCTCACGGCCGCGCTGCTCGTCCTGCCGTTCCTCACCGGCTTGATACGAACGCCGCCGCACCAGATCGCCGGTGGAGGGATCGGGGTGCTGCTCGGCGCCGGACTGCACGCGTGGCTGCGTCGGCGACGACCGACCTGACGACGCGGCGGCTCAGCGCGGCGCTCGCGTGAGCAGGAAGACGTCGAACGCCGGACCGGTACGTGGCGGCATCCGAGTCGCGCGGCCCAGCGACGGCGGCGGCGTGACCCCGCCCATCGGGACCCGGATCGGCATCCCCTGGTACACGCCGCTCACCACCGGCGGACCGAACAGCGCCTGAACGTTGCGGACCTCGTAGCGGTCCCCCGGGTGCAGGACGCCGGCGGGATCGACGGCCACGTCGTGCTCGCGGCCCCAATTGTACACGACGATGTTCGCCCGCCCGGACTCGTACCTGTTGGGCCGCAAGAAAACCTTGCTGGCCGCCGGCAGCTGCAGCGACATCGAGTCCGTCCCCCCGAGCCCGCTGTGGCGCCGCCACTCCTCCCAGTCGTACGGCTTCCCCTCGTACCGCCAGCTCCGCGCCGCTCGACCGGGAATCCAGATGTTCCCGCTCCAATCGTAGTGGCCCGCCAGGCTCGCTCCGCCGAGCGCCACGAGGTCCCGGCTCCCCACGATGACGTTCCCGGTGACAGTCGCATGCACCCAGGGCTCGTCCATCTCGAGGCCGACTTTGCCGCCGACGATGTAGTTGTCGCGCAGCACGATGTCCCGGTTGTTCTGCGGCGCGTACTTGCCGGTGCGGAGGTTGATCCCCTGCGGACCGTCGAAGTACAGCATGTTCCCGATGCCGACCATCCCTTCGGTCGGCACCGGAGCGTTGAAAATGAGATTCTCGCGGGCCGCGACGGTGGTGGAGATCGTCCCATTCCCGAACGCGACGTTGCCTTCTACCCGGACGTTGCGCAGCACAGGATTCTTGGGACTCGCGTAGATCTGGATGCCGCGCGCGAGGTTGTTGAAGAACACGTTGTCGGCAATGACCTTTGTCCCCGTTTCGTTATGGACGTAGGTGCCGTGATCGAGATTCTCGTGCGTGCCGTTGTTGTACACGATGCAGCCGTACAGCTCGGCATCCACCGCCGGCGTCCAGAAGCTCACACCCTGCGTCCCGGCGTCGTGGACAACGAGATTGATGAACCGGCCGTGATCGGTATTGGCCTGGATGCCGTACGTGGTGGGGGCGGACTGCATGACCTCGAAGCCCCAAAAGGCGAGGTAGGCGCCGTCGGCCCGCAGCGTCCCGTCGATGGTGGCACGCTCCCCGGGGACCTGTCGGAACACGATCCACCGCTCCGGAGCGCCCTGGAGCGTGGTGCGAAACGCGCCACGGTACGTACCGCCGCGCAGCCACACCGTGTCTCCCGGGTGGATCCTGCCGTTCGCCCCGGCGAGCGCCGTCGCCAGGTCCCACGGACGCTGGTCGGTGCCGGTCCCGGACGCGCTCCCCGTGGGGGACACGATGTGCCGACCATCGGGCGCCGTCGCCGGCCGATGCCTGTGGCTCGCGGCCCCCGTCGCAGACCCGGCGACGAGCAGCACGAGCGTTACGCCGGCGAGTCGCCCCGGTCTACGGCGCACTGGTCACCAGGAAGACGTCGAAGTCCGGACCGGTCTTGGGAGCCTGCGCCGGCGCGGTACGTCCGATCGGCCTGGGCGGCGATACCCCGTTCATGGAGATCCCGATCGCCCCACCGCCATAGGTACCCGATGCCACGGGCGTCCCGTACACGTCCTGGACGTTCCGGATCTCGTAGTGCGCACCGGGGGTCAACACGGCGGACAGGTCCACGCTCACCGGATTCTGATGCGCAAAATTGTAGATCACCACGAAGGCCCGGCCTGCTTCGTACCCATTGGGGCGCACGAACACCTGCGTAGCGGCCGGCGGGGTGGCAGTAGCGACGTCTGTGGCGCCCAACCCCGTCGCTGTCTTCCACGAATCGAAGGCGTAGAGGGTCCCATTCTGCTCCCACGCGGTGGCCCCAGGATCCCGATAGTACGTGTTGCCGGACCAGTCGTAGATCCCCGGGCTGGGGCCTCCGGTGCGAACAACGTCGGTCGCACCGTCGCCCACGAAGGTGTTGTTCCGGACCGTGGCGCTCGCCCACTGGTATTGCATCTCGAGCCCCAGCACGCCGCCCACCGCGTAGTTGTCCTCGACGTCGATGGCCTTGTTGTAGAGGGCACTGTCGGTAGGGTCATAGTTGCCGAGACGCAGCTGCACGCCGTCGGTGCCGGGCGAGAAGTAGAGCAGATTGGTCTTGGCCACCAGGCCGGTCATGACGGCCGGGGCGCTCATCAACAGGTTCACCCGGCTCGAACCGGTGGCGATCGTGCCGTTGTTGAAGCAGATATTGCCGACGACCTGGTAGTCGTGGAGCTCCGTGGCGCTGCCCTCGTAGACCTGGATGCCCCGCGCGAAGTTGTTGAACAACACGTTCCCGGTGATGTATTTCGTGCCGGTGGTCGCGTTGTGCGCGTAGATGCCGTGGTCGATGTTGTCGCGGAAGCCGTTGTTGTACACGATGCTGCCGTACAGCTCGACACCGGCGCCCTTGTCGGCCGCCATGCTCACCCCGGAAAACCCGGCGTCGTGCAACACCAGATTGATGAATTTGCCGTTGACCGTATTCGCCTCGAGCACCCGATCTACGATCGCGGTCGGGTGCGACTGCATG
Organism: Gemmatimonadota bacterium; assembly: GCA_041484445.1. GTDB lineage: Bacteria > Gemmatimonadota > Gemmatimonadetes > Gemmatimonadales > GWC2-71-9 > DASTHG01. The sequence goes on along the minus strand of JBGPHP010000004.1, from coordinate 15,694 downwards.
ATCTCGAATCCCCAGAAGACGAGGTAGGAGCCCCCGGCGGCCAACGACCCGTCGATCGTGGCACGCTCGCCGGGATACTGCCGGAAGAGAATCGGGGCGCCGGCGGCTCCATTGAGCGAGGTTTGGAAACTCCCCACATAGGTGCCCCCCCGGATCCAGACGGTATCCCCCGGCTGAATCCGGTTGCCGTGTCCACCAGCCAGAGCCGTGGCGAGGTCCCAGGGATCATCTGTCGTGCCCGTCCCCGCACTCGTGCCGTACGGCGGAAACACGACGTAATAACCCACATGGGTCCCGGGTGGGGGCGGCGGCGGTGGCGGACCGATCCGATCCCCCGCCCGACACGCGAGTGCTATCGCGCAGAACACGCTGCCGGCCATGGTCGATCTCTTCCAGCGCATCGCCATCCATTGCCCTCCGACACGAAAGATCCGGCCATCGGCGCCACAGACACGAACGGCCCGAGGCGGACGACCTGACAGCGTCGTCCGGCGGGCCGCCGGGAGAAGCGACTGCTCGAAACCGGAAGCTAGTGGAACGGTACGACTGCGGACAGCATCCCACGGTCGGTCCGCCGACACCGTGCACGGTGCGCCCCACGATCACCGTTCTGCGGTGATGCAGAACACGCCACGGACCGACCGTGGGACGAGCGACTACCTGTGGAGCACACGCAACATCAGAAGGACCGGCCGGCGGCCCTACTGCTCATACGCTCCTGCGTCCGGTGCACCGCCGCGCGGCCGGCACACGCCGACGATGTCGAACGGCAGCGCGTATTGCACCGACGCGAAGTCGATCGCCCGGCTGCCGCTGCGCAGGTGATAGTCGTTCGCATATCCCTGATGCGTCGTCGACGGCGTCGAGCTCGACGGGTTCACGAGATCCGGATCGGCCACGACGTCGTTGACGATCGTGGCATTGGTGTTCCAGTTGCTCGTACCGGACGAGCCGTTGTTCAAGAAGATGTTGTTGACTTCGATATTGGTCGCGCCGCCGCTCGACCCCCCGGTATTGATCCCGACCCCGTCGTTCACGTTGCCGTTGTTCACGACCACGTTGTTGGCGAAGATCCAATCGTGGGTGTTCTCGGCGATGTCCATACCGGAGCGGCCGTTCCCGACGACGGTGTTGTTGATCACGATGATGTGATTGCCGCTGAAGCGCGCGGACAGCCCCTTGGCGCGGTTGTGCTCCAGGATGTTGTTGGCCACCACACCGCGCGTGCCGTCATGGTAGTAGATGCCGTGCGACGTGTTCTCCTGCCCGGGATCGTTGAACCCGCCGTTGTCGTGGATGTAGTTATTCAGGATCCAGATGTCGTCGCCGCCGGCCGCGATCCCGGCGTGCCAGCCGCCGTGATAGATCTCCGAATTCGACACCTCGACGTGATGCGTCGTCCCGGGGACCATGAGGACCAGATTCTCTCCCTGCCGGGATGACGCGCCCCAGGTGCCGCAGCTCGGTCCCTCGACGACGACGTTGGACAGCCGGAAGAACGACCCCTCGAGCCGGATCTGCCCGTGCAGGACGGCGCGCTCACCGGGATACCCCTGCACGGTAATGGGATCGGTCAGCGTGCCGGCGCGGTCGAACGTCGACGCCGAACAGAGAGCGCCATAGGTCCCGGCGCGCAGGTAAGCGATCTGTCCCGGCTGCAACGCATCGAACGCCTTCTGGAGGGTCAGCCACGGCTGGTCGATCGTCCCGGGGTTGGCGTCCGACCCCGTGGCCGCGGAGACGTAGAACGCCTGCCCGGTCGAGAGCGGCATCGCGGGGTAGACGGCGGACGGCCAGGTCCCGGGGCACCCCCCGGTGGGAGGCGGCGGGGGCGGTGGCGGCGGGGGTGGAGGCGGAGCGCCGGTCACCGTGATCGTGGCGGTCGCACTCTTCCCCTCGCACGTCGCCGTGATGGTCGCTGTGCCACCCGCCACACCGCTCACTTTGCCGCTGCCGTTCACGAGCGCGATCGCGCCATCGCTCGAGGACCAGGTGATCGTGCGCCCGGACAACGGCGCGCCGCCGGCGTCCGTGACGGTCGCGTCGAGCTGTACGGTCGCTCCGGCAGCCACGGTGGCGTCGGCCGGTACCACGGCGACCACGGCGACCGGTATCAGCGTGACGTTGATGAACGCGGTATCGGCTCTGCTGCCCGCCGCGGCGATCAGCCGGGCACTCCCGGTGTCGCTGCCGGCCTGATAGCGGCTGGTGTGGCGGTTACCGGTCGTGCCGGTGTCGGTGAGCGTGCCGCCGCCTTCGAGCCGCCACGTCAGCCCGCTCTGGGCGGTGTCGCCCCCACCGGTGAGCGCCACGGCCTGGAAGTCGGCCGTCGCGCCGGGCGCCAGCCCGACGTTGTTCGGCGAGACCAGGACGCTGGCCACGGCGTTCGGGTTCCCCTGCGGACCTCCGCCGCCCGGGCTCACCGCGCGCTCGGTCGAGCAGGCGGCGAGCATCATCGCTAGAACGATCATACCGTCCCAAATTAGCGGGCGGCCCGGGATTCCGTGTATGCAGGTCATGTGTCCATCTCCTTGTCGGTTCAGTGACACGTGCCGCTGCCGCTATCGGTGAACGACTGCCCCGCGACAGGAACGAACTCCCAGGTGTAGGTGCCGGCGCCGAGGGTCAGCTTGAGGACGCCGAACGTCGTGCCGTTGAACACCTCGCTGTTGGGCAGCGGGGTGCCCTCGTCGTTGTAGTGGCTCTCGCCGCCCGTGCCGACGATGAACTCACGGATGCCATTGGTGGGGTCCGCACCGCCGGTCGGCGTCTGCGCCGCGAAGCGCTCGTAGTTGTGCTCGTGGCCGCCGAGGATGATGTCGGCGTGGGCATCGTAGAGGGCCTGCCACAGCGGCTGCGCCGCGGCGAGGCTGCCATGCTTGGTCCCGCTGCTGAACCGCGGCTTGTGCCAGTAGGCGAGAATGCAGGGCTTGGAGGTGGCCGCGAGGTCGACACGCAGCCACGTCTCCTGGGTGGACCCGGCACTCATCGAGACCTCGCTGTTGAGCGAGACGATGTGCCAGTTGCCCTGGTCGAAGCTGTAGTAGCCCACGCCCGCCGGGCCGGCGAGGTCGCCGAAATAGCCGTAGTAGCCGGTCGCGCCGCTGGTATTGTAGTCGTGGTTGCCGGGCGCCGGTTTGGTGCGCGCCTTGTGGCGCCCCCAAGTGGGGTCGTAGCACTCGGCGAACTGCGCCGCCGTCCCGCTCGAGTAGACGTTGTCGCCGGTCGTAAACACTGTGCCCGCGATCCCGTCGAGCAGCGCCGCCGTGGCTTCGTCGTTGTCGTTGCCGCAGTCGGAGATGTCGCCGGCGCCCACGAACACCAGCTCCCCGCCCGTGCTGCTCGCGATGACGACACTCGCGGTGTCGGCGCGCGCCCCGGCCGTATCGGCGGCGATCACGCGATACGTCCCGGTCGTCTGCCCCGCGGTGTAAAGCCCGGTTGGGGTGATGGTGCCGCCGGTCGCCGTGTAGGTCACGCCGACGGCGACGGAATCTCCATTGGAGAGCCGCCCATACGCGGTGAACTGTCGCGTCGCCCCCGGGGCCAGCGTCGCCGCCGTCGGCCGCACGACCACCTGCGCGAGGGTTGGAGGTCCAGCGACGGTGATGGTGACACTGGCGGTATCGGCCAGTGCGCCGCCCCGCTCCTGCGCCATGACCTGGTAGTCCCCGGCGGCGGCTCCCGCGGTGAACAGGCCGTCGACGGTCACGACGCCGCCGGTGGCGCTGAAGTCGACCGGGACCGCCATACTGTCCCCGGCGGCATTCCGCCCGTATGCGGTGAACTGCTGGGTCGCGCCCGCGGCCAGCGTCATGTGGGCGGGGGTAACGATGATCTGGGAAACGCCGGCGGGACCACTCAGCGGTTGGTCCCGGGTCGTGCATGCGGCGGCGAGGACGAGCGCGACGCGCGTCAGGTGCCGGAGCGGCACCGGCCCACGCGCGCGCGTGTGGCGATAGTGCATGGGAGGCCTCCCCACGTCCGAGGAATGACACGGGCCGCCAACCTCGACTCGTGTCGAAGCGCTGGCGGCCCGGCTGGCGTGGCGGGAGTCCCGCGGTAGCCCCGTGACTCTGCGTCACCGTCTTTCGACGGCTCTGCTCTGAGCAGCGATCTATGTGGTCACTGATCGACCCCGGCGGCGGGCGCCCACGACCAACCGGCCACCACGCCGAACGAAGTCGGGTGAAGCAGGCGCGCGTACCCCCGGGCGCGAACCGGAGTTCCGCGTCAGGCGTGTCGGCTGAACTTGAGTGAGATGCGTCACGCATCGGGCGGTCCGATGCGTGCGTCGCTTGTCTACGGACTGGCGACGATGCGGTAGAGGCTGCCGCCTAACGAGGTGATGTAGAGGTTGCCTTTGGTATCTTCACCGAACGAGCTCAAGCCGCCGGTCACCGCGAGCGCGGGCCAGTCCCTCGGCTCGGTGGCCTGCCCCCCCGCATACCGGAAGGACCGCACCCATCCGCCGCAGTAGTCGGCGTAGAGGTAGAGCCCTTCGAGCGCGGGAACATGGCCGCCGCGGGCGACGTAGCCGCCGGTGATCGAGCAGCCGTCCGCGTGTCCATACTCCGTGACGGGCAGGAGGAGGCCCGTCCGGTTGCAGCTCGATGCGGCGTAGCAGTGATTCCCCTCCATCACATTCCAACCGAGGTTCTGTCCCCCCGGACTGCCCCCCGCCGTCAACACGTCGACTTCTTCCCACGCATTCTGTCCCACGTCGCCGACGTACAGATCCCCGGTCGTGCGATCGAAGGAAAACCGCCACGGATTACGCAGGCCGTACAGCCAGATCCCCCCGCGAGCGCCCGCCGTTCCCACAAAGGGGTTGTCGGCCGGGATGAAGGGCGCGGGGAGATCCACGTCCAGCCGCAAGATCTTGCCGAGCTCCGTCCCGAGACTCTGTCCGTTGCCGAAGGGATCGCCGCCCGACCCGCCGTCGCCGAGTCCCACATAGAGCTTGCCGTCGGGCCCGAAGAGCAGCAGTCCACCGTTGTGATTGGAGAACGGCTGGGGCACGGCGAGAATCGTGTCGCCCGATGTGGAATCGGCCACATCGGGATTGGCGCTCACCAGGTAGCGCACGACTCTGGTGTTGCCGTCAGGATCGGTGAAATAGACATAAAAACGCCCGTTCTGGGCATAGGCGGGATGGAACGCGAAGCTGAGCAACCCCTGCTCGCCACCGGCCACGATATGTCCGGACACGTCGAGAAACGGAACCGGCAACAGGGTATCGTGGACCAGCACGCGGATGCGTCCGCCCTGCTCCACAACGAAGAGCCGCGATGTATCGCCGGGCGGAGCGGTGACGAACAGCGGCGCCGCCAGCCCCCCGGTGACGAGGTGCAGCGCGGCGGAATCTCCCGGCCCGGGGCCCGGGCCAGGACCAGGGCCCATCCGGGTCGTCGTGCACGCGGTGCACCAGACCACCCAGTACCATCGACGCATCACTCGGACCCCTTGCCGCGCTCCTCCCCGCCGTGCGGCGCATCCCCCAGGAGCACCTCGACGCCGTCGCGGCGCAGCCTACCTAGCATCCGCGCCTCGACCCGGGCGGTGACCTCCACCACACCGTCGCTGTGCGTCTCCCGCAGCACCTCCGTTTCCCGATGCAGCTCGGCCAGCAGCCGACCGTCGGCAAGCGGCACCCGCACGCGCGCCAGCGGTCGCAGCGCCTGCGCCGACGTATGCAACGCGGCGCGCAGGCCCGTCACTCCGGGGGCCCGGCCGTCGAGACCGGCGCTCGTCAATACGGCGTGCGGGTAACGCTCCCGGACCTGCGCGAGCAGCGCCGCGGGATCGGGAACCAGATCCGCCTTGTTGAAGACGTGGATCACCTGTTTGCGCTCCCGGACCCGCGGTGCAGCCTCCCCCGGGACGGCCGCATACAGGCCCATCTCTTCCAGCACCGCCTCGACCACCTCGACCTGCTCTTCCCAGGTTGGATGCGACGCGTCGATCACATGCAGCAGGAGATCCGCCGCCCGCGCTTCCTCCAGCGTCGCCCGGAACGAGGCGACGAGGTGATGCGGCAGCTTGCGGATGAATCCCACCGTATCGCTCAGCCGGAACCGGTACCCGTCGCCGACGTCGACTTCGCGCGTGAGCGTGTCGAGCGTCGCGAACAGCCGGTCCTCGACGAACACGTCGGTCCCCGAGAGCGCGCGCAGCAGACTCGACTTGCCGGCGTTGGTGTAGCCCAAGAGCACGGCGTGCGGCAGGTCGCGCCGCCCCTGTCGCTGGTTGGCGCGATGCTCCGCCACGTCTTCGAGCCGGCGGCGCAGCACGGAGATCTTCCGCCGGATCGCTCGCCGGTCGGTTTCGAGCTGGGTTTCACCCGGGCCGCGCAACCCGATGCCGCCGCGGATACGGGAGAGGTGGGTCCACATGCGCGTCAGCCGCGGCAGCAGATACTCGAGCTGGGCGAGCTCCACCTGCATCTTTGCCTCGGCACTGCGGGCCCGGGTCGCGAAGATGTCGAGGATCACCTCCGCCCGGTCCATCACGCGCACGCCGGTCGCCTTCTCGAGGTTCACCCCCTGCACGGGCGACAGCGGCTCGTCGAACAGCAGCAACGTCGCCCCTTCCTGCGCCAGCAGCCCTTTCAGCTCCTCCGTTTTGCCCGGACCCAGGAAGAGCTTGGGCGTCGGTGCTTCGATGCGCTGGATCAGGCGACCGACGACGTCGGCGCCCGCCGTATCGGCGAGCCGGGCGAGCTCATTCAGGTGCTCATCCACGTGCACAAGATCCGAGGAGCCCTTGCGAGGCGCCCCGACCAGATAGGCGCGCTCCTGCGGCGGCTGGATGTCGATCAGCGCTCGGATGGGGATCCTCCCCGCGCGGTCACGGCAGGAATGCCCGAAGCGGTACGTCGCCCGAGCCGTGGACCTGCACCCGGCGGTCACCGATCGGCGTGCCGATCGTGGCAACGCCGGTGAGTCCGAAACGGACCCCCTGTCGGGTCAGGAGCGCACGCGCACCCGCCCCGACCCCCGCCCATTCGAACCGGACGGGCACCGTGACCAGGCTGTGCTGCTGCGACGGCAGCTCCACTGGCGTCTCGAGCAAGGCATCGCCGAAGTGCACCTGCTCGAGATCGATGCCCAGCTCCAGCCGCGTAGTGCGCAGCTGGTAGTCGTTGGGGTTGAACACGTCGAGGGCGAGGTTCAGCGTACCGCCCGTCAAGCCGAGGCCGGTTACCTGAATTTCCTTGAGCGTGATGTCCGGATCCACGAATCGCAGGGCGTGCCCGAGGGTGGCGCAGCCGGCGACGAGGACCATCAACCCGACCCACCGCGTGGTCCGTTTCATACCGCCTCCGTCCCTCCGGTCGCTTCGCGCTTGCGCCGCTGCCACCATTCGACCCGCTCCTTCACCGACTTCTCGTACCCGCTGTCGGTCGGCTCGTACCAGCGGCTGCCGCGCAGGGCATCGGGCAGATACTCCTGCGGCACATACGCTCCCTCGTAATCATGGGCATACTGGTACCCTTCGCCGTAGCCGATCTCGTGCATCAGTTTCGTGGGCGCGTTGCGGATGTGGAGCGGCACCGGCTCGGCGGGATGGGCCGCCGCCGCCGCGGTTGCCTCCCCGAACGCCCGGTACACCCGGTTCGATTTCGGCGCGGTCGCCAGGTACACCGTCGCCTCGGCCAGCGCCAGCTCGCCCTCCGGGCTCCCCAGAAAATGATAGGCGTCCTTGGCCGCGAGGGTGACCGCCAGCGCCCGCGGATCGGCGAGTCCCACGTCCTCGCTGGCGATGCGAACCAGGCGGCGTGCGACGTACAGCGGGTCCTCCCCGCCCGCCAGCATCCGGGCCAGCCAGTACAGCGCGCCTTCGACGTCGCTGCCGCGCACGGCCTTGTGCAGCGCCGATATGAGATTGAAGTGCTCTTCGCCACCCTTGTCGTACTTGGCGATGCGCTTCTGCAGCGCGTCGGCTATCAGCCCCGCGGTGATGGCGCCCCCCCGCTTCCCTGCCTCTTCTTCCCCCTTCCCGATCAGGTACTCCGCCGCCGCCTCCAGCGCCTGGAGCGCGCGGCGGGCGTCGCCGTCCGCTTCGCGGGTGAGCAGCGCGACGGCATCTTCGTCGATCTCCAGACCGAGCCGGCCCAGCCCGCGATCGGTGTCGGTCAACGCCCGCCGCACGAGCGTGACCAGCTGCTCCGGGACGAGGGGCTGCAGCACGAACACGCGGCAGCGCGACAGCAGCGCACCCGTCAGCTCGAAGCTCGGGTTCTCGGTGGTGGCCCCGATCAACGTGATGATGCCGTTCTCGACCCAGGGGAGGAACGCGTCCTGCTGCGAGCGGTTGAAGCGGTGGATCTCGTCGCAGAAGAGAATCGTCCCCTGCCCCTGGTACTTGAGGCGCTCCTCCGCCTCGCGGATGATCTCGCGCACGCGTCCCACGCCTTCGGTGACGGCGGAGAACGGCTCGAAGTGGCGGTCGGTGTAGTTCGCGATGATCCGGGCGAGAGTGGTCTTCCCCGACCCGGGCGGGCCCCAGAAGATGCAGGAGCCGACGTCGCCGCGCCGGATCAGCTCCCCCAATGCCTTGCCGGGACCGAGGAGGTGGTCTTGCCCGAGGAAGTCGTCCAGCGTCCGCGGCCGCATGCGCGCGGCGAGCGGCTCGGATGAGCCCTGGAACAGCGTGGGTTCGGTCATGACAGGCCCTCCACCAGGGCGCGGGTGGCATAGAACGTGGCCGCACCGGCGAAGAACGCCGCCGGGAGCTTCCATCCGCGCTTGCCTTGGAATTCCGGCACGAGATTCGAAGCCGCCACGTACAGCGTGACGCCGCCCGAGAGGGCGAGCCCGTGACGCTCCAGAAACCCGAGCGAGTCCGTCAGCACGACCCCGACGACGGTGGCGAGACCGAGCAGCCCCGCGGCGCGCACCGCGGCGGCGCCGCTCCGCCCGCCGGCGAGCATCAGGCTCGCGATGGTCACGCCCTCGGGCAGCTTGTGCAACAGGATGGCCACGAACACCATGATACCGAGGGTCGGCCCGACGAGAAACGCGCTGGCGATGGCGACGCCGTCGAAGCAGGTGTGCAACAACAGGCCCACCAGGGCGGAGGTCCCCGCGCTGGCGTTGACCGGGTGCGTCTCCTCGCCGAAGTGGAAGTGGGGCGTCACCGTGTGCTGCGTGAGGTGCACCGCCAGATAGCCGACGAGGAGCAGCACGGGCGCCGCCGGACCCCCACGAGACAAGGCCTCGGGCACGATCTCCGTGAGGCACACCGCGAGCATGTAGCCGGCGCCGAACGCGACGCACAGGTCGATCACCCGGAGGCTGCGCGCGGCGTGGTACACCACGGCGACCGCGCCGATCACGTTGCCGGTCGCCGCCACGGCGGCGTACACCAGCGCCCCCCCGTTCACGCGGCCTTCAGCCAGTCCCGCACGCGCGCCAGCAGCGCGTCGCGAGTGTTGCGACCCGGATCCTCCAGCACGGCGTCCAGCAGGCGCGCCAGCATGTCTCCGACATCGGGACCGGGCCGCACGCCCGCCGCGATGAGGTCTTCTCCCTTCACGGCCAGGTCCTTGAGCGTGAGGGGATCCCCGCCGGCGCGAATCGCCGCCACGACACCGGTGAGCGGGGAGCGGGGAGCGGTCGCGGAGTGCAATGTCAACAGATCCTCCGCCGCCGGCCCCACCTGCGACAACCAGCGCCGCACCTCGGGCAGACGCTTCGGGTCCGGGTAGCGGTCGCGCCAGTCCCGGATCGCGCGCCCGCGCTCGATGTCCTTGTTGGAGCACTTGAGACGGGTCAAGAGCGACGCCGGATCGGAGGCGAGGTACGCGGTCACGATCACCGGGTCTCGCGGCAGCTTATCGACCACACCACGCTCGTTGCTCGCCGCTTTTCGGATCTCCGGCAGCCAGATGCGGGTGGCCCCGGTTTCCCGCCACAGCGCCACCAGCCGGCTCACCCGCCGCGCGGTCGCGATGCCCTTGAACCACTCGTCGCGGACGCGCTCGGCGGACAGCTGCGCCAGCCCCTGCACGTTGGCCTGGGCGGCCTCGCGGGTCGCCGCGTGGATGCGGAACTCGAATCGCGCGCTGAACCGCAGGGCGCGCAAGATACGGAGGTAGTCTTCCTGGAAACGCCAGTTGGGGTCGCCGACGGCGCGGATCAGCTTGTGCTCCAGATCGGCGGCGCCGTGGAACGGGTCCCGCCACTCGTGGCGCAGCGGATGATAAGCGATGGCGTTGATGGTGAAGTCGCGCCGCGCCAGATCGTCGGTGAGCGACACGCCGAACTCGACCCGGGCGTGCCGGCCGTCGGTCTGCACGTCCTTGCGGAACGTGGTCACCTCGTGCGCGCGGTTCTGGTTATCGAGTACGGCCACGGTCCCGTGCTCCACGCCGATCGGGACAGTGCGGCGGAAGGTCTGCTGCACGACGTCCGGTGCAGCCGCGGTAGTGAGATCGAAATCGTGATTCTCGAGACCCAGGAGATTGTCGCGCACCGCGCCGCCGACGCACCACGTTTCGTAGCCTGCCTCTTCGAGACGGCGGGCGATGCGCAGCACTTCCTGCGGGATCGGGAGGGTCTCCGGGAACGTCATCGGGAGACGGGGCGCGTGGACTGGGCTAGCCACACAACACGCTTCCGCCGTTCACGTTCAGGATTTCCCCGGTGACGTGGCGGGCGAGGGCCGAGCAGAGAAAGACGATCGGGCCAGCGACGTCCTCGGGGCTGGCGACCCGGCCGAGCGGGATGCTCCGCTCGATCTCGCGCCGGCCCTGCCCGCCGTCGCGCGCGTAGGGGTCCGCGGCCATCTCGGTGTCGACCCACCCGGGAGCGACGCAGTTGACGGTGATTCGGGGCGCGAGCTCGACGGCGAGCGACTTGGTGAACGCGATGACCGCCCCTTTGGTCGCCGCGTAGTCGGCGTGAAACGCCTCCCCGCGCTGCCCGGCGGTCGAGGCAACCAGGACGACCTGTCCTCCCGCCGACAGGTGCGGGATCGCGGCCCGGCAGACGAAGACGACGCTATCGAGATTAGAGCGGCGCGTGGCCTCCCACTGCACGTCGGTCATGTCGGCGAGGGCCACGTCCTCGGGCGACCAGATGCCGTGATTCACGATCAGCACATCGAGCCCGCCCAGCGCCTGGACCACGCGGTCCACCGCCTGCCGGGCTCCCGCCGGCTCGCCCAGCTCTCCGCCGATCGCTTCCGCGTGCCCCCCGGCCGCCCGGATCGCCGCAACCGTCGCTGCAGCGTCCGCGGCCCGGACGCGATACCCCACCGCGACCCGGGCGCCGGCGGCGGCGAGCAGGCGCGCCGTCGCGCTCCCGATGCCGCGGCCGCCGCCGGTGACGAACGCGCGCCGGCCGGTGAGGTCGATCACCCCGCCAGGCGCTCCTCGATCCACTCGCAGATCAGGTGCTCGACCGCGAGGTGCAGCTCCTGGATGTGCGCGGTGTCGTCGGTGGGGACGACCAGGGCGAGGTCAGCGAGGTCCTTGGTCGCGCCGCCGGTCTTTCCGAGCAACGCGATCACGCCCATCCCGCGGGCCTGCGCGGCCTGCGCGGCGCGGATCACGTTGGGGCTCTCGCCGCTCGTCGAGTGCAGCACCAGCAGGTCGCCCGGCCGGCCCAGCGCTTCGATCTGACGGGCGAACACCTCGTCGAACCCCATGTCGTTGGCGGCCGCGGTGAGGAGCGACGTATCGGTGGTGAGCGCGATGGCGCGCAGCGGGGGCCGCTGGGTGTGGTAGCGGACGACGTATTCCGTGGCCAGGTGTTGGGCATCGGCCGCACTGCCGCCGTTGCCGGCGAAGAACAGCGTGCCGCCGTCCCGCAGCGCGGCTTCATAGCGCGCCGCGATCGCCGCGATCGTCTCGGCCTGTTCGGCCGCCACCAGGGTCGCGAGCGCCGCCAACTCCCCCAGTCCTTCTCGAATCCGTTCCGGTGTCATACGCCCCCCTCCCGCACCGCGGCCACGAACGATCCGAGTGACGGCTCCGACCCACGCTCCAGCACGGTGCCGATCACGATGAAGTCCGCCCCCGCCGCCCGCGCCGCGCCTGCCTCAGCCGGCGTCCGGATACCGCCCCCCACGAACAGCAGCGCGGTCGGATCGGCGAGCGCGGCGCGGCAGGCGGCGATGACGGGGGCCGGTACGGGTCGCTCCGCCCCGCTCCCGGAGTCGAGATAGACCGCCCGCATCCCGATCAGGTGAGCCGCGCGGGCGTGGGCGGCGGCCAGCTCCGGCTTGTCCGCCGGCAGCGGCCGCGTCTGGCTCACGGCTTCGACGCTCGTCACCCGGCCGCCGTCGATCAGAATGTAGCCGGTCGACAGCGTGGGCACGGGGTGACGCAGCAGGAACGGCACGGCCCGCACATGCTCCTCGATCAGGTACTGCGGATTGCGCCCGGAGACGAGTGAGAGGAACAGAATGAGATCCACGGCGTCGGTGAGCTGCATCGCCGATCCGGGGAACAGGATCAGCGGCAGCCCGGGAGCGGCTTCCCGCACGGCGGCAGCCACACGGTGGGTTTCGCTCGACCCATCGAACGAGCCACCGACCAGGACCCCCGCCGCTCCGGCGGTTCGAGCGGCCCGCGCCAGTGCCCCCGCCTGCGCCGCATCCGTGCGGCCGGGATCGATGAGTACGAGGAGCCCCGGCCGCGCGTGCAGCAGGTCGGTCATGCCTGGCCTCCGGCGACCCGACGCGCCAGCGCCACCAGGCCGCCCGCGTCGTGCTCGGCTTGTGCTTCGAACGCGTACGTCACGAGGGCGTCCGCCGCCAGCAGATCGAGCGCCAGGTCGCGTCCGGCCTCCGGCCGGGCCAGCACGCGCGCGAGCAGGGCGCGCCCGGCATCCGCCAGGTGGTCGGGGAGCACCCCAGGCTCGTCCTGGGCGCGCCGGCCCAGGTGCGCACGCAGCGGCGGCGGCGGTGCCGGACGGCGCGCGTCGAGCCAGGCCAGGAGCTCGGTCCGGGTCACGACTTCAGGAATCTCCGGACGATTGAAGGCGTCTGCGCCCGCGCCGCGCCCAAGAGCCCCGCGTCGCCGACGCCCGCCGACGCGAAGTGCGGTCGCCCGCCCCCCTTGCCGCCGGTGCTCGCGGCCAGCTCCTTGACGATGTCACCGGCTTTCACGCCCTGGGCTACGAGGTCCTCCGTCACGGCCACGTGGATGCCGGGCCGTGTCCCGGTCGTATACAGCACCCGGATGGCGCTGCGCTTCTTGTCGCGGAACGCGTCCATCGTCAGAGCGATCTGGTTGCGATCGTCGAGGTCCGACTCGTCGATGTGCAGCTCGACGTCGCCGATGCGCTCCACCGCCCCGGCCGCGGTCCCGCCGCCGCCCCGCAGCAGCTCCTCCACGCGCTTCTCGAGACGACGATTCTCCTCGAGCAGGGTCTCGATGCGACGGCTCAGGTGCTCCGGCTGCGTCTTCAGGAGCGTGGACGCCTCCCCCAACCGGCGCTCGAGGTCGCGGGCCAGCCGGTAGGCCGCGGGCCCCGTGATCGCCTCGATACGCCGCACGCCCGCCTGCGAGCCCGTCTCGTGCGTGAAGCGGAACAGCGCGATTTCCCCCGTCTTGTCCACGTGCGTCCCACCGCACAGCTCGAGCGAGACGCCCGGCACTTCCACCATGCGGACCACGTCGCCGTACTTCTCCGTGAAGAACGCCATCGCGCCCGCCGCGATCGCCTCCTTGTACGGCAGCTCCCGGGTCGAGACGGGCAGATTCTGCCAGATGTGCTCGTTGACCTCTTCTTCGATCCGGGCGAGGGTGGGGTCGTCCAGCGGGCCGTGGTGCGTGAAATCGAACCGCAGGCGCTCGGGCGCCACGACCGAGCCCGCCTGCCGGACGTGTGTCCCCAGCACTTTGCGCAGCGCCGCATGCACAAGATGCGTCGCCGTGTGGTTGCGGGCGACATTGTGGCGCCGCGATTCGTTGACGATCGCCTCGGTCGGCGTGGGGTCGAACGGATCGGCGAAATGCCCCACGACCGCGCTGCGACCATCCACCTTCTCGACGTCCTCGACCGTGAGCTCCCAGCCGACGCCCCGCACGACGCCGGTGTCGCTCACCTGACCGCCCGACTCGGCGTAGAACGGGTTGTCTTCGAGCACGAGCTCCAGCGCGTCCCCCGACTGCCGGAACGCCAGCAGATCGGTCTCGGCACGCGTACGCTGGTAACCGACCCAACGCTGCTGGGCCTGCGGCTTCACGCTGACCCATTCCCCCGCCCCGGCCGCCCGGCGGATCACCGGCCCGCTGGGGCGCGCGCGCCGAGAGCGCTCCCGTTGCGCCGCGAGCGCCCGCTCGAAGCCTTCCGCATCGACCACTTGCCCCCGCTCGCCGGCGATGAGCTGCGTCAGATCGAGCGGGAACCCGTAGGTGTCGTACAGCTTGAACGCTTCCTCCCCGGTGATCCCCGATCCGCCCTTGAGCTCATCGAGCCGGGACAGACCGCCCTCGATCGTTTCGAGGAATCGTTCTTCCTCGGCGCGGGTGACCTTCGCGATGTGCGCCCGCTTGACCGCGAGGTCGGGGTACACCCCGTGCATCTGATCGACGACGCGCTCGGTGAGGTCCACGAGGGTCGGCTCGCGGCGGCCCAGCAACCAGGCGTGGCGCACGGCACGACGCAGGATGCGGCGCAGCACGTAGCCGCGGCCGTCACTCGACGGATACACCCCGTCGGCGAGCAGGAACGCCACCGCACGCGCGTGGTCGGCCAGGACCCGGTAGGGCGCCCCGTCGGGCCCCCGATCGTAGGGCCGGCCGACGATCTCCGCCGTCCGTTCGAGAATCGGCGTGAACAGATCGGTGTCGAAGTTCGAGGGAACGCCCTGCAGCACGGCGGCGATGCGCTCGAGACCGGCCCCGGTGTCCACCGACGGCTTGGGCAGCGGCTGTCGCGACCCGTCGGCCTGAAGATCGTACTGCATGAACACGAGGTTCCAGATCTCCAGCATCTGGCCCTCGTCGTTGAGGCGGACGAAATCGTCGCGCGTCACCTCGCCGCGTCCGCGCACTGCCTTGGAACGCAGGTCGACGTTCAGCTCGGTGTTGGGACCCGCGGGGCCCGTATCCGCCATCTGCCAGAAGTTGTCCTTGTCGCCGAGGCCGTAGATCCGCGCGTCCGGGATGCCCGTGATCCGGCGCCACAGCGCCCGGGCCTCGTCGTCCGAATGGTGCACCGTGACGTACAAGCGGTCGGGATCGATGCCCATCCAGCGCTCGCTCGTCACCCACTCCCACGCGTACTCGATGGCTTCCTGCTTGAAGTAGTCACCGAAGGAGAAGTTGCCCAGCATTTCGAAGAAGGTGTGGTGCCGCGCGGTGTGGCCCACCTGCTCGAGATCGTTGTGCTTGCCGCCCGCGCGCACGCATTTCTGGCAGGTGACGGCCCGGGGGTAGTCGCGGTGCTCCAGGCCCTGGAACACCCGCTTGAACTGGACCATGCCGGCGTTGGTGAACAGCAGCGTGGGATCATCGGCCGGCACCAGGCTGGAGCTGGGCACCTCGCGATGGCCACGGGCACTGAAGAATTCGAGGAACTGGCTGCGAATGTCTGCCGACTTCATCCGGAGGAATATAGCGCCACGACCTCCTCCACCACCGTCCGAACCACGTGGCCCTCGTATCCCCGCCGCGCCAGGTAGGCGAGCAGCCGGCGCCGCTTCACCGCCGGCGGCAGATCACCGAGCTGGGCGG
>JBGPHP010000003.1:0-49644 GCA_041484445.1 Gemmatimonadota bacterium | reverse complement strand
GCCTTCGTGCCAAGCACCGCCGGAGAGGGCAGGAGCTTGAGCTGCAGATCGTGCGCGAGCTCCAGCTCCCGGCGCACCCGCTGCTGGCTCAGGTCCCGGGCCACCAGCCGGGCGTTCTCGATTGCGGCGCCGACCTGGTTGGCGATCGCCGCAACGAGTTTGCGGTCGCCCGCCGAAAACGCATCCGGGCCGTGCCGATCGGTCAGGTTGATCACGCCGATGGGGCGCGCCTGATCCCCCGGAGCGCCGTACATCACGGGGACCGCCAGGAAGGCCCGGCCGCGATAGCTGCGGCTCGCCTGCCCGCGGGCCGCCGCGGGCTCGGGCTCGGCCGGGTCGTTGCTCTGGATGCGCATCTCGCGAAACGCGCGTGCGGTCACCGACACGGCATCGTCGAGCTCGATCGGATCCACTTCCGTCGTGACCATGCCCTTGGCCGCGACGAGGCGCAGCAGGTGCCGGTCGAGGTCGAGGACGAACAGACTCGCGCGCCGCGCGCCGACCACGGTCGCCACCTCCTGGAGGATGCGCCGGGCGGCTTCGTCGAGCCGAATGGTGTGCCCCAGAATCTCGCTGATCGTGTAGACGAGATCGATCTCTTCGTAGCGGTCGGACAGCTCCGCAGCGACCTGCGCAGCCTCGCGCTCGGCCTCCGCCAGACAGGCCACCGCCTCGGCCACCAGCTCGCGCGCGTCGGGCCGGGCGTCGGCGCCGGGTCCCCCCGCGCGCACCTCGAGCCACAATCCGGGCCCGCCCCGGACCGGCTCGTACCAGGCGGGCCCATCGGGCGTGTCCCGTTGCCCGGCGCCGTTCGCCGCGGCGCCGAAGGCCGGCGTCCAGGCGACCGGCGTACCGGCGAGCAAACGCGTGCTCGCCCCGTCGGTGCGCCAGACCCGGAGGGCGACGCCGCCCAGCTGCTCGAGCGCCGGTACGAGGCGCTCGAGCTTGGTCAGCCCGCCCGCAGGACGAGACACACGCGATTCCCCCGTTCGTTGAATTCGACCTGATCGACGAGATGGCGCAACACGAACAGGCCGCGGCCGGTCTCCCGCTCCAGGTTCTCCGCCTCAGTGGGATCCGGAATGCCCGACGGATCGAACCCGACGCCGTCGTCGGCCACGTCGATCCGCACCGCCTCGCGGCCGCAGCTGATCTCCACCCGGACCAGTTTCGTGGGATCGTGCCGGTTCCCGTACACGATGGCGTTGGCCAGCACTTCGGCCAGGGCGGTGCGCAGATTGAACCGGAGTCGGCGCGGCGACAGCACGCCGGTGTCGCAATAGCGGGCCACGAGCTCGACGGCGTCGCCGACGAGCCCCAGGTCGCTGGGCACCGACAGCGACGCCACGACGTCCCCCCCCTCCCCTGCACCTGCCACGCGCGCGGGGCGGTGGACGACGATTTGCAGCTGGGCGGTCACGGGAGCCTTTAGAAAGCGGCGAGCGCCTCCGCCGGCGTTTTGGCGATGGCGAACAACGTGTCCAGCTTGGTGAGCTCGAAGAGCGTCTGGAGGTCCTCGTTGAGCCCCGCGAGGCGCAGCTCCCCCCCCTGCTCGCGGACCTTCTTCGACAGGGACACCAGCACGCCGAGGCCGGACGAGTCGATGTAGCCCGTCTTCGTGAAATCGATCACGAAACGGCGCGTCCCCCCCTCCAGTGCGTCGAGCACCTTCTGTTTGAGCTCCTGGCGATTGCCGACGATCAGCTGCCCGTCGACGCCGACGATCACCACGCCCCGCGGATCCTTGTTCAACGTGAACCCCATCTCATCCCTCCGCTTGGAGTACCGTGACCGCCGCCGTGTCCACAATATCCTCCACGCTCGCCCCGCGCGACAGGTCCGCGATGGGACGAGCCAGACCCTGGAGGATCGGGCCAAGCGCATCCCAACCGCCTAGCCGCTGCACCAGTTTGTAGGCGATGTTGCCGCTGTCAAGGTCGGGGAACACGAGCACATTGGCCCGGCCCGCGACGGGTGAGCCGGGCGCCTTACGGCGCGCGACGTCGGCGACGAGCGCCGCGTCGCCCTGGAGCTCCCCGTCGCAGGCCACGGCGGGGGCGAGCGTGCGGAACCGGGCGACCGCGCGCCGCACCTTGTCCACCGTGGCACCCTCCGCGCTGCCCTTCGTGCTATAAGAAAGGAACGCGACCCGCGGCTCATCCCCCACGATGCGGACGCGATCGCGCGCCGCCGCCAACGCGATCTCGGCAAGCTGCTCCCCGCTGGGGTCGGGAACGACAGCCCCGTCCGTGAACGTGAGCACGGTGTCGTCGCGCACCATGTAGAACGCGCTGCTCACGGTCGTGACGCCGGGCGCCGGCCCCACGGCCAAGAGCGCGGCCCGGATCACGTCGCCCGTCGGGGCCGCCGCGCCGGCGACCATCGCATCCGCGAGCCCCGCCCCGACCATGCACGCACCCAGCAGGATCGGCTGCGCGAGGGCGTCCGTCGCCGCGGCGAGGCTCGTGAACCGGTCCGGCCGCAGGTCCAGGAGCCGCTGCGCGAGCCCGGGCGGCGCGGCGGCCGTGGCGTCGAGCAAGCGAACCTGGGCGAGTCCGAGCGCGGCGATACGCGCCGCCGCGTCCCGCACACGCGGGTCATGTCCTTCGGGCAACACGAGCCGGCGGGAGGCGCTCCGCGCCCGCTCGTACACGCGGTCGCGGAAGGTCACCGGGTGAACTTGTTGCGCAGCGCCTGCTGGACGGCCGGTTGCACCAGCTGGGACACGTCGCCCCCGAAGCGGGCGACTTCGCGCACCAGACTGGAGCTCAGGTAGGTGAGATCGAAGGCGGGCACCAGGAACACCGTTTCGAGCTTGGGATCGAGTGTGCGGTTCATGAGCGCCATCTGGAATTCGTACTCGAAGTCGCTCACCGCCCGCAACCCACGGACGATGACCGACGCGCCGACGCGCCGCGCGAATTCCACCAGGAGTCCGTCGAAGGACTGCACCTCCACCCCGGGGAGACGCACCGTGTCGCGCAGCAGCCCCACGCGCTCCTCCAGGGTGAACAGCGGCTGCTTGGCGACGTTCACCGCCACACCCACGATCACCCGGTCAACGAAGGCGAGGGACCGGCGGATCAGGTCCTCGTGACCGCGCGTCACCGGGTCGAACGATCCGGGATAGACCGCGATCCGGAGACCGGGGGGGCGCTCCGCCGCCGCGGTCATGGGGCGTAGATGAACGTGATCGCCGTATCGCCATAGCGGCGCGTGTCGTCGCCCGGGATGGGCGTATCCGCGGCGTGCTCGATCGAGAAGACGCGCGCGAACGGCACCAGGCGGAACATCGCCACGAGCCGGGCGGTCTGATCGTTGACGTTGGCGTAGGGAGGATCGGCGAAGGCCACGTCGAACTGCCCGGCGTGGAGCTGCTCGGCGAACTTCAGGGCTTCGACCTTGTGAATCGTCGCGCGGTTTTCGACTTTGAGCGATTTCAGATTCGCCTTCAGAGCGGCGAGCGACGCGCGGTGCACCTCGACGAAATCGGCGCGCGTGGCACCCCGGGACAGGGCCTCCAGCCCGAGGGCGCCCGAACCGGCGTAGAGATCCAGCACCCGCGCGCCGCGCAGGAAGCGCTGCAGAATGCTGAACCAGGCTTCTCGGACCCGGCTTGCGGTGGGACGCACTTTGTCGCCCACCGGTGTCTTGAGCCGCCGATTTTTGTACTCGCCCCCGATGATCGTGATCACGCTGCCTCCACCCCTCCGCTCGGGGCGATGGTCGCGACGCGGGCCTGCAGCGTCGAGCGCCCCTGCCACTCGTCACGTTCCAGCCGGAAGGCCACGTCGAGCGGCCTGGTGAGCCAATCTTCCGGAACCCGGTCGGCCACCTGGAAGCCGATCGCCGGGATCGCACCCGAGCCATCATCCAACATGAAACGCAGATGGTTCACGCCGACCCGACGGGCCCGCACCGCGCGCGCCCCTCGCACCCCGAAGACCGGAGCCGGGTTCCCGGCCCCGCACGGCTCGAGGTAGCGGATCAATCGCTCCAGCTCCTCGTTCAGATCGCCGAGCGGCACTTCGAGATCCACCCGCTGGGCGGGCGCCAAGTCGTCGGGGCGCAGAAGCTGGCCCGCCACCTCGAGAAACGCAATACGGAACTCTTCGAACCGGTCGCGGCGTACCGTGAGCCCGGCCGCCATGCGATGGCCGCCGTATTTCTCCAGGCAATGACCTACCCGGTGCAGCGCGTCGTGCAGATCGAACCCGGGGATGCTCCGTCCCGAGCCGCGGCCGGTATCGCCTTCCCAGGCGACGAGGAAGGTCGGGCGCCCGTAGCGCTCGACCAACCGGCTCGCCACGATGCCGATCACGCCGGGATGCCAGTCCTCGGACGCGAGCACGATGGCCCGGTCGTCCGGGCCGAGCTCCTGCGCCAGGCGGGCTTCGGCGGCGCTCAGGATCTGCTGGTCCATTTCCTGGCGCCGCGCGTTGAGCGTCTCGAGCTCGCGCGCCAGGCGCGCCGCAACGTCCGCGTCGTCGGTGAGCAATAGCCGCAGCCCATCCCCGGCATCGCCGATCCGGCCGGCCGCGTTCAAGCGGGGCGCCAGGATGAAGCCCACGTGCGCGGCACGCAGCGGTTTCCCGGTCAGCCCGGCCGCCTCGACGAGCGCGGCGAGCCCGGCCCAGCGGCTGGCGGCGAGCAGCTTCAGTCCGTGGCGCACGAGAATCCGGTTTTCGCCGGTGAGCGGCACGACGTCGGCGACGGTCGCCAGTGCCACGTAGTCGAGGAAATGCCAGGGGAGCTGCTTGGGAAGCCCGAGGACGGGCACAAGAGCCTGGGCCAGCTTGAAGGCGACTCCGGTCCCACAGAGGTCCTTGTCGGGCGACGGGCAATCGGGGCGGCGCGGGTCGAGCACGGCCACGGCCGGCGGCAACGACTCGCCCGGCAGATGGTGGTCGGTGACGATCACGTCGATGCCTTCCGCCCGGGCCGCGCGAACCGTTTCGACGGCCGTGATGCCGCAGTCACAGGTGATGATCAGCCGGGCGCCCAGCTCGCGCGCGCGCGCCAGTCCGGCCGGGCCGAAATCGTAGCCGTCGCGCACCCGATGCGGGACGAACGCGTGCGCCTGAGCGCCGGCTTCCTTCAAGACGCGGGTGAGGAGCGCGGCGGCGCATTGGCCGTCCACGTCGTAGTCGCCGTGCACCAGGATCGGCGCGCCGCGCCGCACGGCCGCCGCGACCACTTCCACGGCGCCAGCCATGTCCACCCACGCCAGCGGATCGGACAGCCCGGCGAGCGTAGGACGCAGGAACGCCTGCGCATCGCCCACCGAGTCATAGCCGCGCTGCACCAGGAGGGCGGCGAGCGGCTCGGGGATGGTGAGCGCGCGCGCCAGCGACCCGACCAGCTCGGGGTTCGGCGGCAGCCGCACCGCCCAGCGGGGGAGGATCATTCAGCCCCGTAGAGCAGCACGCCACACGCTTCGCATGCTTCGATCGTGGCTCCGCGCTGAATCAAGACCCGGCGCTGGGTGGGCACCGCCGTGAAGCAGTGGCCGCAGGCATCGCCGTGCAGCGCATACAGGGCGAGCGGCGCCTTGCCACGCCGGATGCGCTCATAGCGGGAGAGGAGCGATCCGTTTACGCCTTGAGACGCTTCGGTTCGTGCGTGCCGCGCCCGCTCCAGCTCGGCCATGATGGTCTCGCGGCGACCGGCCAGCGACTCCCGGTCGGCCGCCTGCCCCTCCCGCAGCGCCGCGAGCGCTTTTTCGGCTTCCGCCGCCTTGCGCTCCGCCTCCTGCACGGCGTCGCCCGAGCGCATGAACTCCGCCTCCTCTTTGGCGAGCACAGTGCGGGCGAGGTCGAGCTCGGCCATGAGCGTGGAGGCTTCCTTCGCGCCGCGCACCCATTCCAACCGCTGACGGCGCTGCTCCTGCATCGAGCGGTAGCTCGCGATCTTGCCCTCGAGCTCGTCCCGGCGCCGGATCGCGTCCTCGATCGACCGGCGCGCCGCCAAGAGCACCCGCTCGGCCGCCATCATCAGCTCGTCGAGCCGCCGCACTTCGGGCTCCAGTGCCGTGAGCGACTGCTCTGATCGGGTGACTTCCTGGTCCTTCGCTTGCAGCGTCAACAACGAATCAAGATCCGGATGCACCACTCCTCCTCGAAGCGATCTTGTACCGTGGGAACAACCTGTTTCGCTCGGCGGACACCCGTTGGACGTCGCGCACCAGCCGGTCCTGTTCTGCTCCAGATGCGAGCGGGATCTCCCGCTCCAGGCGCTCCAGCTCCCGGTCCAGCCGCCGCGCCTCGATCCAGTTCACCGCCCGATCGAACAACGTGTCGGGCTCGCCCGTCTCCGAGGGCTCCCCCCGAAGCGATTCATACACGCGCGCCTCGGCCCCCTCGAGCGTGTCCGGACGCCCTTCCACCAGCGCCTCGAACACGCGTCGATACAGCGGATGCTCGATGTCTTCGGGATCCACTTTCTCGAGCACCCGTGCGCGCCAGGCATCGCCTTGGAGCATGACCAGAAGGATCGCGCGCTCGCCGTTATTCGGGACGGGGGACGAGGGACGGGAGACGGATGGTGCCGCGGCCGGACTCGTCCCCCGTCCCGCGTCCCGCGTCCCCACTTCCCGTTCCAGGACGTCTTTTCTGATGTGCGCCATCTCGGACACACGACTGAGATACAGCTCACGCGTGATCGGATCGCTCGCGGCGCGGATCGTGGGCAACAGCCGGTCGAGCGCGCGGCGCCGGCCTGGCAGGGTCTCGAAGAACCGCTTGCGCTCGAGGATCTGGATCTTGCGCTCGAGCACGTCCACCGCATCCCGCAGAATCGCCTCGAGGCCGGCCGCCCCGCTCTGGCGCACCAGCGAGTCGGGGTCCTCGCCTTCCGGCAGCGTCGCCACGGCCACCCGCACGCCGGCGCGCAGCAGCTCGTCGCCGGCCCGGAACGTCGCGCGCAAGCCGGCGTCGTCCGAGTCATAGCACAGCAAGACCTGGGGCGCGTAGCGCCGCAGCAGCTCGGCCTGATCCGGCGTGAGTCCCGTCCCCATCGGGGCGACGACTTCCTCGATCCCGGCGAGCGCCAATCGGATGACGTCGAAGTACCCCTCGACGAGCAGTGCGCGATCCGCTTTCCGCATGGCGGGCCGCGCCGCGTGTAGATGGTAGAGCAGCTTTCCCTTGTGGAAGATCGGCGTCTCGGGAGAGTTGAGGTACTTCGGCTCCCCTTCCCCGAGGATGCGGCCGCCGAACGCGACGACGCGCCCGCGCAGGTCGTGAATCGGGAACAGCAACCGCCCGCGGAATCGCGGCACGACGACACCGTCGTCCTTGCGACGCAGGAGCCCCGCCTCGAGGAGTACGGCCTCCTCGATGCCGAGCGTCTGCATCGCGGCGGCGAACGCCGCCCCGCGTGGCGCATAGCCCAGGCCCAATTCGGTCGCCTGCTCGAGCGTGAGCTCGCGCGAGATCAGGTAGGCCCGCGCCGCGTCCGCCTCCGGGTTGTCGTGCAGCGCCCGCGCGAACCAGTCGTGCGCCGCGGCGACGGCGGAATACAGCGGCTCGCGCGGATCGGGGCCCGATGGGCCTTTCTCGGGGATCGTGATACCGGTGCGGCGCGCCACTTCGCGCACTGCCGTCGGGTAGTCCATGCCCAGCCGCTTCATGAAGAAGGTGAACACGTCTCCCGAGGCGTGGCACACGAAGCAGTGAAACATCCCCTTTTTGGGAATCACGGCGAAGTTGCGGTGCGTGCCGCCGTGAAACGGGCACGGTCCACGGAAGTCCGAGCCGCTGCGCTTCAGCTCGACCGATTCCCCGATGATCCCGACCAGATCCGCCGCGTCGCGGATCTGCTCGATCAGATCGTCGGGGATGAGGCTCACGCCCGGAACTCGACCACCGTGACGCCAGCGCCCCCCTGATTGGCCGGAGCGATCGCGAAGTGCGCGATGCGTGGGTCGGTCGCGAGGATGCGGTGCACCAGCTCGCGCAGCGCGCCGGTGCCTTTGCCGTGGATGATCCGCAAGTACGGCAGATCGGTCTGGATCGCGGCGTCGAGTGCGTGCGTCAGCTCGGCTTCCGCTTCGTCGACGCGGAGTCCGAGAAGTTTGATTTCCGATGTGACGTCGCCGGCGGATGGGCGGATGGTCGGATGGGCGGATGGCAGAGGCTTGGGACCGGGTGCCGCGGTCGGCTCGAGAACCGCAGCGACGCTATCCGGGCGAGCGACGATCCGAACGGCGCCGGCCTCGATCACCAGACTCCCGTCCGGACGCAACTCCCGCACCGCCCCGACCATCCCTTCCTTGGTTCGGATGCGATCGCCGACGTGCAGCTCTTTCCATCCGCCTATCCGCCCATCCGCCCATCCGTCGTCCTTTGTTTCCGCAATCGCCCGCTCGAGCATCCGGCGCGCCTCACGTGCCGTGGCTTCGTCGACGGCCGCCCGTGCCTGCCCCAGGGCTGCTTCGACGGTCTTCCGGGCTTCGAGGAGATAGTCGCGCGCCTGATCGCGGGCGCGGGCGTCGGCCGAGCGCTCCCGTTGCGCAACGTCGCGCTCATGACGGCTGAGCGTGCCCGCTCGCTCTTCGAGCCGGGCCTGATCCTCGATGGCCGCTGCCTCCGCCTGGGCCAGCGCCTCCTCACGTTCCGCCAGCGCCCGCGCGCGCGCTTCGACGTCGGCGAGCAGCGCGTCGAGGCGCCGCTCCGCGTCCGGGACCGTCCGCTCCGCGTCGGCGAGCACCTCCCCTGCCACCCCCAGACGGCGGGCGATCGCGAGTCCGTACGAGCGTCCGGGGATGCCTTTCAGCAGCCGGTACGTCGGCGTCAACGTGTCGGCGTCGAATTGCAGCGACGCGTTGACGACGCCGACCGATTCCGACGCGAGCCGTTTCAGCGCGCCGAGGTGGGTCGTGGCGAGCGTGACGGCGTGGCGGCGCGTGAGGCTGCGCAGCGCCGCGGCGGCCAGAGCCGCGCCTTCGGCCGGATCGGTGCCGCTGCCCACTTCGTCCAGCAGCACGAGGGAGGCGCCATCGGAGTGTTCCAAAATGTCGCGCAGCGCGGCCACGTGCGCGGAGAAAGTGGACAGGCTGGCGGCGATGGACTGCCGGTCCCCGATGTCCGCGAACACCCGGGTGAAGACCGGCAGCCGCGACTGCGGGCCGATCGGCGGGATGATGCCGCTCTGGGCGAGCAGGCACAGGAGTCCAACGGCTTTGATGAGGACGGTCTTCCCGCCGGTGTTGGGACCGGAAATGAGCACCGTGTACTCATCCGGGGCAAGCTCGAGATCGAAAGCAACGACCACGATCTCGCCACCGAGCAGCAGCGGGTGACGCCCGCCGCGGATCTTCACGGGTCCTCCCCCGATGTCGGGGGCGAAGCCGTTCACGTCCACGGAGTAGCGCGCGCGGGCGCACAGGTCGTCGAACGCGAGGCACATCTCCCAGGCGGCGGCGATCGCGGCCGCGTGGGGACGCAGGGTGTCGGTCAAGTCCCGCAGCACCCGCAGCACCTCGCGCTGCTCGTCGGCCTCGCGGTCGCGCAGCTCGTTTCCCAGCTCGATGACCTCGGGCGGCTCGACGAAGACGGTGGCGCGGGTAGCGGAGGCGTCGTGCACGATCCCGCCCACGCGGCCGCGCGCCGTGCTGCGCACGGGGATGACGTAGCGGCCGGCCCGCACCGTCACCGCCGCGTCGGGGGCGCGATCCTGGGGGTCCAAATCGACGAGGAGACGCTCCAGACGGGCGACGAGTTTGGCGCGCGTCTCCCGCACCGCCCGCCGTGCGCGCGCCAGCTCGCGCGAGGCCCCGTCGAGCACGTCGCCCGCCGGATCGATCGCCTCGCGCAGGCGCGTCTCCAGCTGCCGCGGCGGCAACGGGACGCGCAGCGCCGCCAACCGGGGCGCGTCGCGCTCCAGCCGGCCCAGCGCGGCCCCGACCACCTGAGCCGCGGCGAGCGCGACCGCGAACGCACCGAGCGCCGTCCCTTCGAGCACGCTCCCCGGAACCCGCAGCACGGCGAGCGAATCGGTCAGATCCGGCACCGGCTCGGCGCGCAGCGTGTCATCGGTGATGATCAGGGCCGCCAGCTCGGCCACCTGAGCCAGCGCGTCGCGGACGCGCTCCGCGTCGGCGTCGGGCATCCGCGCCCGCACCCGGGCCGCGCCGAGCGCGCCGGCGGCGAACGCCGCCACCCGCTCCAGGGCGGCCGGGAATTCGAGAGTGTCCAACACGGCGGGGGGGATCCCGCCTCCCTGATTCATACGCTCGCTGACAGCTCCTCGCGCGCGATCTGGCTGATCAGCTTGCCGTCCGCGCGCCCTTTGAAGCGTGGCATCACCTGTCCCATGACCTTGCCGAGCTCCGTCGCGCCACCGGCGATGGCGGCGCGCACCGCGGCCCGGATCTCCTCCGGCGGCACTTGCGCCGGGAGAAACACCTCGAGCGCCGCGACCTCCGCGAGCTCGACGGCGGCCCGATCCTGCCGCCCGCCCGCCGCAAACTGCTCGGCCGCCTCGTGCCGCCGCTTGACGCCGCGACGCACGACCTCCACCGCTTCTTCGTCGGTCAGCGGGTGGTGGAGCTCGAATTCGCGGTTCTTGAGATCTGCCAGGATGGTCGAGAGGAGCAGCGTGCGGGCCTGATCGCGGGCCTTGCGCGCCTCGTTGAGCGCGGCCTGTAGCCGCTCGCCGAGGCTCGGCATCTCAGAACGAACGCGGGCGCCGGGTCTTGCGACGTGCCGCGTTCATCTTGGGCGCTCGAAGCTTTCGTCGTCGTGAATGATGACTTCGGGCATCGTCGTTCTCGTCGTTCCCCGAATCCTCTGGCCGATGGCTAACTGTGGAAGACCAGCCAAGTTAGCGGTCGCGGTCGAAGCGCCGCAAGTCCTAGCCAGGCGGCCACCGCATCGCCCGCCCGCCGAGCAGATGGGCGTGGAGATGGAACACCGTCTGACCGCCGTCGGCGTTCGTGTTGAGCACGATCCGATACCCCCGCTCGCCCAATCCTGCGTCCCGCGCGAGGCTCCGGGTGAACAACAGCAGCTCGCCGAGCAGCGCACCGTCGCTCGCCGCTTCGAGCGACGCCACATGATCGACGGGGATCACGAGCAGATGCGTAGGGGCCTGCGGGTTGATATCGCGGAACGCCAGCAGCCGTCCGGTCCGCTGCACGATGCTCGCCGGGATCTCGCCGCGCGCGACTTTGCAGAACAGACAATCGCTCGTCACGCCCCGAACGCCTCACGGAGCTTGTTCCAGAAGCCGCGACCCAGGCTCTCGGCCGACGGCGGCTCCCCCTCGACCTTGCCAAGCTCCTGGAACGCCAACTCTTGCTCGGGGGTGAGACGCGTGGGAGTCCAGACCTGAATGCGCACGTGCAGATCGCCGTGGCCGCTCTCGCCCAGGCGCGGCAGGCCCTTGGCGCGCAAACGGTAGATGGTGCCGGTCTGTGTTCCGGGCTGCACTTTGAGATGGGCCGAGCCATACGGCGTCGGGATTTCCGCTTCGAGGCCGAGCGCGGCCTGGCTGAACGAGATCGGGAGATCGTACACCAGGTCGTCGCCGTGCCGCTCGAAGCGCGGATCCTCGGCGATCTCCAGCACCGCGATCAGATCCCCCGGCGGCCCGTTGCGTGGGCCCGGCACACCCTGGCCGCGTACGGTCAGGTAGTGGTGATCGGCGACGCCGGCGGGGACATCGAGCTGCACCGTCTTTTCCGCTTTGACGCGGCCGTCGCCCCGGCAGGTGGGGCATGGCTCGCGCACCACGGTCCCCTCACCGGCACACGCGGGACACGGCGACACCGACACGAATTGACCGAACATCGACTGCGCGGCGCGGCGCACTTCCCCGCTGCCGCCGCAGGTGCCGCATGTCGTCGCCTTGGTCCCGGCTTTGGCGCCGGTCCCCTGACAGACCGTGCACGTATCGAGCGTACGCAGCTTCAGCGCCTTCGTCGCCCCCGTCGCGACTTCGGAGAGCGAGAGCTTGATCGATACTTTGAGATCCGGCCCGCGGCGGCGGTCGCGGCGGCTGCGTTCGCCGCCCCCGAAGAACGCATCGAAGCCGCCCAGCCCGCCGAAGTCCCGCATGAAGATGTTGAGTGCTTCGGAGAGATCGAAGTGCGCGAATCCGCCGCTGAAGGGGCCGCCCCCGCCGCCCTTGAGTCCCGCTTCGCCGAAGCGGTCGTAGGTCGCCCGCTGATCGGAATCGCGTAGCACCTCGTAGGCTTCCGTGATCTGCTTGAACCGCTCCTCCGCCTCGGGCGCCGGATTGCGGTCCGGGTGGAATTCCATGGCGAGCTTGCGGTACGCCTTCTTGATCTCCGCTTCCGACGCGTCGCGCGCGACGCCGAGCACCGTGTAAAAGTCCCCGCGACGGCTCATTGCAGCAGCTCCTGCACCAGGCGGCTGGTGTGATCCACCAGCGCCACGATCTTATCGTACGGCATCCGGGTCGGCCCCAGCACCCCGATGACTCCCGACAACGGACCCGACCGGTACGACGACGTGACCAGCGTGAACGCGGCGAGCTTCGGATCCACGTGTTCGCTACCGATCGTGATGGTGAGTCCGGGTGAGGTGCGCTGCGCGAGCGCTTCGCGCAGCAGGTCACGGCGCTCGGTGACCTGGAGCAGGCCTTGCAGCCGCTCGGCGGACGCGAACTCCGGCTGCCCGGCGAGCAGCTGGGCCGACGACAGCAGCACGCCGGTCGCCGGCACCTCGAACAGCTCGTCCGCCTCCTGGATGAAGATGTTCAACAGATCGCTAGACTCCGGGCTCGGCGTAGCGTCGCGCAGCCGCTCCGACAACGTCGAGCGGATCTCTTTGAGCGTGAGTCCGGCGAGTCGCTCGTTCAGGACGACGGAGACCTGCACCACCGCCTGCGCCGCCATGTGGGACGGCACCTCGACGAAAATCGTGCGCACCGCCCCGCTCTTCAGCGTCAACACGAGCAGCAGGCGGTCGCTCGACACGGCGAGCAGCTCGAGCCGCTCCAGGACGGCCTCATCGAGCGACGGGCCGACGGCCATCCCCAGCTCCTGCGTGAGCACGCCGAGCACCTGAGCCGCCCGCGCCAGGATCTGGTCCACCGCGTTGCGCGGTCCGGCCAGCCCCTCGCGGATCTGATGCGCCTCGTCGAGCGAGACGGCCGGCAGGCGCGTCAGCGCATCCACGTACATGCGGTAGGCCTGATCGGTGGGAATGCGGCCGGCGGAGGTGTGGGGGTGATAGAGGAACCCCTTCTCCTCCAGATCGCTCATCGTATTGCGAATGGTGGCGGCCGACAGGCCCAGACCGAACCGCTTGGCGATGGTCCGGCTGGCCGCCGGCTCGGCGGTCTGGACGTAGGTCTCGATCACGGCGCCCAGGACGAGACGTTCGCGCTCACTCAGCTGCGATGTGGCCAAGGACTTCCAACCCCTTTCAGGGAAACAAATTACGAAGTTGCCACCGAGCCGGTCAAGGCACCGACCAGGGCGTCGAGGCGGAGCCAGCCTTCCGGAGTGCAGCGGACCAAGCCGTTGTCCACCACCACCCAGCCTCTGGCCAGCATCGATTGGAGCGGCTGTAGCGGTCGGTGGAGGATGGTCGAGGGGACGCCGTCCGCCGTACGCAAACCCAGATACAGGCGTTCCAGATCCCGCTGCTCGTCGCTGAGAGTCTCCTCGGACTCAACCGCTGAGCGACCGTCCGCCAGCGCGCGACGGTACGCCTCCCACGCCGTGAGATTCCAGCGACGCGTCCGCCCGTCGTAGGAGTGTGCGGCGGGTCCGAGCCCGCGATAGGCCCGACCGCTCCAGTAGGCGCTGTTGTGACGAGACCGACGACCGTCGCGCGCAGCATTCGAGACTTCGTAGAACGCATACCCGGCACCGGATAGCCGCTCGTGCGCCATCAGATACTCCTCGGCGTAGCACTCGTCATCGGTCGCGGTGGCGGCACCGCGTGACAGCCATCGCGCCAAGGGCGTCCGCGGCTCCACGGTGAGACCATACAAGGAGAGGTGCTCGGGCTCGAGGGCGAGCGCCAAGTCCAGATCCCGGGACCAGTCGCGTCCCAGCTCCCGGGGCAGCGCGAAGATGAGGTCGAGCGAGACGTTGTCGATTCCCGCACGGCGCAGTGTCTCTACGGCACCCCCGATCCGGCCGGCATCATGCGAGCGGTGCATCCACTGGAGAACCGGGTCTTGGAACGATTGCGCGCCAAGCGAGACTCGATTGACGCCGGCGGCGAGCCAGGCACGCGCGGCTTCGGGCGTCACATCTTCGGGATTGGCCTCGAGCGTCACTTCGACGGCGTACGGAGAGGACGTATGGTCGACGACGTACTGAAGCAGCGTCGCTACGGCATGCGGCGGGAGCAGTGATGGTGTTCCGCCGCCCAGATAGATCGTCTCCAGCGGGCCAATCTGACCGGCGGATTCGAGCTCGGCGCGAATTGCGGCGACGTACTCGTCCGCCGGAACCCGCTTGCGCACCGCGATCGAGAAGTCGCAATACGAGCAGCGACGAACACAGAATGGAACGTGGAGGTAGAGGTGGTGCACTAGTGACAATCTAAGCGAATGCAGAGTGAGGCATGCGGAATGCCGAACGTCGACACTCTGCATTCATTCATCCAGCACCCTGCAATTGGAAGATCATCCCCGGCCGTTGCACGACGATTCCCCGCAGCTCGAGCTCCGTGAGGGCGGCCAGGACGTCGCCGGAATCGAGCCCTGTCGCGCGCACCAGCGCATCGACGTGTGTAGGAGTGCCACCAATCGATTCGCACAGCGAGCGCTGCGCTTCGCTCAAGTCCGGTGGCCACGCCGCCGCTGGCGCGCGGGCAACCGGCGCCGAGTCCGCCGCCGGCGCCGCGAGACCCAACTCTTCGAGCACGTCGGCGACCGCCAGGGCCGGCTTCGCCCCTTGCTGGATCAGCTTGTTGCAGCCCGTCGAGGTTGGACTCGTGATGGGGCCCGGCACGGCGAGCACGCTGCGCCCCTGATCGAGCGCGCAATCCGCGGTGATCAACGCCCCCGAGCCCACGGCCGCCTCGATCACCACCGTGACGCCCGCGAGGCCGGCGATGATGCGGTTGCGCCGCGGAAATGTACTGACCCGCGGTCGCTCCCCCGGCGGCAGCTCCGTGACGAGACAGCCGTGCGCCGCCACACGCTCGTACAGCGGGCGATTGGCCGCCGGATAGATCACGCCAAACCCGTTTCCCAGGACGCCGACGGTGGCTCCGCCCGCATCGAGCGCGGCCTGATGGGCCACCGCATCGAGACCGCGCGCCATGCCGCTCACCACCACCACGCCGGCGCGCGCCACGCCCATGGCGAGCAGCCGCGCCGCCTCGGTGCCGTAGGGCGAGTGATCGCGGCTGCCGACCAGTGCCGCGGCCGGGCGCGCCAACAGGCCCGCGTCTCCCCAGGCGTACAGCACGGCCGGCGGCTCGCCGATCTCCGCCAGGAGCGGCGGGTACGCGGCGTCCCCGGGCAGGATGACGGCCGCCCCGATGCGGGCCAACGACTCCAGAATCTCCTCCCCCGTGCGGCGCCGCGCGCCGCGCACGGCCGCGGCGGCGGCGGGGCCGAACCCGGGAAGCGCCGCGAGGGCACCCTGGGGCGCCACCAGCGCTCCTCCCGCGCTGCCGAACGCCGCCACGAGTGTCCGCAGCCGCACGGCCCCGATTCCCGGGACCTGCGACAGCGCCAGGTAGGCGGCTAGCTCGTCGTCACGGGGGCGCGCAGGCGCTGCCACAACGTCTCCAGGAGGGAGGGGAGACCGGCGCCAGTCACGGCCGAGATGAGAACGACCGGAGCGTCCTCGACGGTGCGGACGGCCGGCGGCACTGCGTCCGGCGCCAGCAGATCCGATTTCGTGATGACGACCACGTGCGGCTTGGTGGCGAGCCCGGCGGCGTAGAGTCCAGCCTCACGCCGCAGCAGATCGTAGGTGGCTTGCGGGTCGGGGCTGTCGGCCGGAATCAGAACGGCGACGAGCCGCGTGCGCTCCACGTGCTGCAGGAAACGCAGCCCCAGACCCTTGCCCGCGTGCGCACCCTCGATGATCCCCGGAATGTCGGCGATGACGAAGGAGCGCTGGTCGGACAGTCCCACCACCCCGAGGTGCGGCTCGAGCGTCGTGAAGGGGTAGTCGGCGATCTTCGGCCGCGCCGCCGACACCACCGAGAGCAGCGTACTCTTCCCCGCGTTGGGCTCGCCCAGGAGCCCGACATCGGCGATGAGCTTGAGCACGAGCTCGATGCGCTTCTCTTCGCCGAACTCCCCGGGCTCCCATTCGCGCGGCGACTGGTGGGTGGGCGTGGCGAACCGCGCGTTGCCCCGCCCGCCGCGCCCGCCCTTCGCGACGAGGAGCGAGTCACCGACCTGCAGCAGCTCGCCCATCAGGACGCCGGAATCCGCGTCGTGGATCTCCGTGCCGGGTGGCACCGGCAGAATGAGATCCGCGCCCGATTTGCCCGTCATCTGCTTGCCCTTGCCGTGGATGCCGCGCTCCGCCTTCCACACCGGGTGATAGCGATAGTCGAGGAGCGTGGCGAGGTTCGCATCGGCGTGCACCAGCACACTCCCCCCCGAGCCGCCGTCGCCGCCGTCCGGCCCACCTTTGGGGACGAACTTCTCGCGCCGAAAGGAGGAGGCGCCGGCTCCACCTGCCCCGGCGACGACCTGGACGATCGCTCGGTCTATGAACATCAGAGTTTCCGCTCGCGCACGTCCGCCCACAGTTCCCACAGCTTCAGAGCCCGTTGGGAACCCAGATCCTGTTCGGCGAGCACGAGCACCGCATCCACGTCTTCCTTTGCCCATCCCAGATTCAGCGCGCCCCGCAAATGAGCGTGCAGCTGCCGCGGCGCCTGGAGCATCGCGATCGCCGCGAGCGTGCAAAGCTCACGACGCGCCGGGTCGAGACCCGGCCGGCCGAGGATCTTGCCGTAGGCGTCCACGATGACGAGCGACTCGACCGCGGGGTGCAGGGCTCGCAGGTTGAGCAGCAGCTTGTGGTAGGTGCGCCCGTACACTTCCACGCACCGCGCTTCCCCCCGCTTCGCCCAACGGCCGTGCTCCCCGTGCAGCAGCGACTCGCCACCCTCCGCCGGCACCGGCCCCGCCACGTCGCGCCAGATGGCGAACGCCGCGAGCGTGAGCGGATAGCCGACGTTGAGGAAGCTCTGGAGCAGCAGCTCTTCCATCCAGAGCGCCGGCACGCCCGCCCCCCGCGCCGCCTGCATTCGTTCTCGCGTGGCGGCTTCGTCGCCCCGGCTCACGGCCATCGCCACGCGCACGAGCGTCACCGTCCGCGGATCGAATGTCGGCGACACGCTAGCGGATGCCCCCGCTTTGTCCGTCATCGTTCTAGCGCTCCAGGGAGCCCAAAACACGCAGCTCGCCGACCTGCTCGCCCCGCGTATTGTGGATCGGCCGCGCGCTGAGCGAGGCAGGCTGTGGTCGCAGGCTCAGCTCTTCGAGCGTGCGCGCCATGGCGAGGACGGCGGCAGGCCCGTGACCGTCTTCCACTTTCAATGCAACCCCCAGTCCTTCCTGTACCAGTAATGCGCAATACACGCCTTCCGCTCCCACTTTCGTGATCACGCGTCCCGGAAACGCGGACATCATTTCGGTGCAGGGCCGCCGCTCGCCCGCGATCAGCTCGGGGTGGTGGAGCATGGCCGATACAACTCGGGACGTGTCCCCACTCTTCCCCCGTCCCGCGTCCCCCGTCCCCAGCCTGGCATACGCCAACGCCATGGTTCTCAGCGGCAGCGCGTAGCAGACGACCCCACAGCCGTCTACCGCCGTGCCGATCTGGTCCGGAGACATTCTCGTCCACCGGCTCACCTCCTCCAGGCAGCGCTGCTGCACCGGGTGGGCCAGGCGATGATAGTCCGCCGTCGGCCATCCATGATGGCGCGCGAGGGCCAGCATGCCGGTGTGCTTGCCCGAGCAGTTCGAGTACACCGGCGTGAGCCGCACGCCGCTCGCCTGGTAGTCCCTGGCGACGTGGTCGGCGAGTGGTGTGTGCGGTCCGCAGCGCAGATCGTCCTCGCGGCACCCGATCTTCTGGAGAAACGCGCGCACCAAGGCGACCTGCCGCGGCTCGCTCGAATGGGACGCGCAGCACAGCGCCAGCTCGACATCGGTGAGGTCGAATCGATCGGCCGCGCCATCCGCGACGAGCGGCAGGGCCTGGAACGGCTTGGCGGCCGAGCGCCAGAACGTCGACATCCCCGGGTCGCCCGCGCGGGCTATCAGCACGCCGGCCGCATCGACGACGGCGACGTGGACGCGGTGCACCGTCTCCGTCTGATCGCCGCGGCGCAGCTCGACGCGCATGCTCGGTCCCGGAAGAAGACAGCGCCAATGATAACAGGTAGATTGCTCCCGGCATGCACGGACCCGTCCCCCGTCCCCCATCCCTGTTCCCCGCTGCATGGACCTGACGCGCGATCGTCTGGAGGCACTGCTCGCCAAGATGCACGCCCGGCGCATCGTCGTGCTGGGCGACGCCATGCTCGACGTCTATCTGGCGGGTGACGTCGATCGGATCTCACCCGAAGCGCCGGTCCCGGTCGTGACCGTGCGTCAGCGCCGCACCGCCCTCGGCGGCGCCGCCAACGTCGCAGCCAACGTCGCGGCGATCGGCGCCGAAGGACGCCTGGTGGCGCCGATCGGTGATGATGCCCGCGGCGACTCGCTGCGCGGAGAGCTGGCCCAGCACCGGCTCGGCG
The DNA here is from genome assembly GCA_041484445.1 of Gemmatimonadota bacterium. Classification (GTDB taxonomy): domain Bacteria; phylum Gemmatimonadota; class Gemmatimonadetes; order Gemmatimonadales; family GWC2-71-9; genus DASTHG01. Next base: position 30,937 of record JBGPHP010000003.1, on the reverse strand, counting down.
ACGGCTGGCTCGTGGTCGTGCCCGAGCGACCCACCACGTCGAAGACGCGCGTCGTGGCCCGCGGCCAGCAAGTCGTGCGCATCGACGAAGAGGTAGACGACCCCATTCCCGATCGCTCCGCGCAGGCGCTCGCCGAGGCGCTCGAGCGCGCCATGGCCGACGCCGATGCGCTGCTCATCGAGGATTACAACAAAGGCGCGCTCACCCCGGCGGTCATTGAGCGCGCCATGGCGACCGCGCGCCGTCGCGGTGTGCCGGTGGTCGTCGATCCCAAGTTCCGCCACTTCTTCGACTACCGGGGCGCCACCGTCTTCAAACCCAACCGCCGCGAGCTCGAGCAGGCGATGGGCGCGGCGCTCGATCTCGCCCATCCCGACGCGCTCCCCGAGGTCCTCGATCGCCTCGGCGTCGACAACCTGCTGCTCACCCTCGGTGACGAGGGGATGGGGCTCCTCACCAAGGACCGTCAGCTCACCCGGATTCCGGCGCTGGCGCGTGAGGTGTACGACGTGTCCGGGGCGGGCGATACCGTCACCGCGTGGATGGGGACCGCCCTGGCGGCCGGTGCGTCGCTGCGCGAGGCCGCCGAGCTGGCGACCTACGCCGCCGGGATCGAGGTCGGGAAGGCGGGCGTGGCCACCGTGACGCCGACCGAAGTGGTCGCAGCCTACGATGCGGCGCAAGATCAGGTGGGGAGGTTGCGAAGGGGCGGATTGTTATGATTAGATTCTTCCGATCGTTACGGGCCCTTAGCTCAGTGGTTAGAGCAGCGGACTCATAATCCGTCGGTCCCAGGTTCAAATCCTGGAGGGCCCACGGTTTCGCCGAGTGGTTCGCTCGGCTGGTTCGGGCGCCGGTCGCGCATCAGAGTCACAGGAAGCGGGAGCCTGATGATCGGCTCCCGCTTCATGCTTCCAGGCCTCGTTCGCGTCACGCGAAGTACGTCAACGGATGTAGGCCGTTTTCCATCCCTTCGGCTAATACCCCCGCGACGGTGGCCGGGACTATCCTCATGGTGGTGAAATCGGTCTACCCGGCACGCGCGGATCGAGACATTCAATAGAGGAGCAGCTATGGAAGACAACAAGGTGGCCGTCGGCGAAGCACGTCGCGCGGTCTTGCATGATTCGATGAAATCTCAGGTCGACAAGGATGTCAACGCCGACATCGCCGAGCGCGCCGAGCACGCGACCCGCACGGAGGGTCAGCGGATGGACCAGGTCGCCGAAAAATTTCGTGGCAAGGCGATCGATGAAGTCGTCGGCACCGATCGCGAGGCAGGACGTGCGCGCAGCCTGACGCGCATCGCGCAGGTGGTCGATTACGCCTTTTATGCCGTCTACACGTTGCTGGCGATTCGGCTCGTCCTCGCCCTGATCGGGGCCAACGCCGGCACCGGCTTCGTGCAGCTCATCCGCGCCATCACCGATCCGTTCTACGCGATGTTTCGGGGAATCGTGGCGAGCCCGACGGCTGAAGGCTTCACGCTGGCCCTCCCGATCGTCATCGCGATCCTCGCCTACCTCGTCCTCCACATGGGCATCAAGGCGCTGCTGCGCCTGATCGCACACCGGAAGACCGAGATCTAGGACAGCGTTGGAATTCCAAGAACGGCTCCTGCGTCATGCAGGGGCCGTTCTATTTGTGGTCATCCAGTTCCGTGTCGGCCAGCCTGCAGCTATCTTGGGCCACCGGTCAGTCGAAGTCGAGTGACTCATTGCGGGTGGTTAGCTCAGCTGGTTAGAGCGCCGGTCTCACATACCGGAGGTCACAGGTTCGAGTCCTGTACCGCCCACTTCCCCGCACCACACCACACCGCCCAGCAGATCGGCGGATCGACGGATGGGCGGATCAAACGCTGACATGCCCCAGGATTCCGTCCGTCTCTCCCCCCATCCGACCATCCGCCGGGTGCTCATCGCGGGCCACGCCTACATCGAGCCTTCCACCCGGGGCAAGCTGCGCGCCCTCGCCGGACGTGGGCTCGAGTTGACCGTCGCCGTGCCGCAGCGGTGGCGCGATCCGGTGCTGGACCGCACGCGCGAAACCACCTGGGAGCGGCAGCAGGCGCTCGAAGTATTCCCCATCGCCGTGCGCCACATGGGCGACCCCGCGCAGGCGCGCTTCGCCGCCCGTGCGCTGGCCGCCCTGGTGCGCGACAAGCGGCCTGAGCTGGTACAGATCGAGGCCGAACCCGAGACGGCCCTCGCGCGCCAACTCGTGCGGCTCGCCGCGCGACTCCGCGTCCCGACGGTGCTCGTGACGGTCGCCAACGTCGACGGCGGCCGCTCCTGGCTCGAGCGCTGGCGCCGGCGTCGCACGCTGCGGCGCCTGGCCGGGGCACTGGCGGCGAGTGACGGCGCCGCGAAACTGGTGAAGCGCGACGCACCGGCCCTGCCGGTCGGCGTCCTGCCGCCGCAAGGCGCGGCCGTCCCACCGACGCCGGCGCACGAAGCGCACGACGGTCTCACCATCGGATTCGTGGGTCGCCTGGTGCCGCACCGCGGGCTCGATACCTTGCTCGGAGCGCTGGCGCAGCACCGTCACGCCGCCTGGCGACTCGTCGTGGCCGGTGACGGCCCCGAGCGCGAGCGCCTCGAGCGGCTGGCGAGTGAGCTGCGGCTCGCCGCCCGGGTGCACTGGGTGGGCGCCCTGCCGCCCGAGCAGCTCGCCTTGCGGTGGCCGTCCTGGGATGTGCTGGTCGCGCCCTCGCGGCCCTCGGGTAGCTGGAACGAGCCGACCGGGACAACGTTGCTCGAGGCGATGGCGCACGAAGTGGCCGTGATCGGCTCCGACACCGGCGCGTTGCCGGAGCTCATCGGTCCGGCGGGGATCGTCACACCGCCGGGCGACGCGGCGGCGCTGGCCGCGGCCCTGGGCGAGGTGCTCGACCCCGAGCGGCGCGCGGCGCTCGCGCGGGCGGCGCGGGCCCGGGCGATCGAGCTGTTCAGCGACGACGCCGTAGCGGAGCGCACCGTCGCGTTCTGGCAATCGCTGTCCAACCGAGGATCATGCTAGCCCATGTCCCGCGTCCTGCTCGTCCCCGACCTCCCGTTGGACCGCGCCGCGGTGATGGACAAGTATGCGCACCGCCTGCACGACTGGCTCGAGAGCGGCGATCCGGGATTCGAGGTCCGGCTCGCCGCTCACATCGGCGAGCTGACGCGCGACGCCGGCCCGGGTGGCCGCACGTCCGGCAGCTACACCCGCTGGTGGAATCAACCCATCGATCCCTCCCGGGTCGTGCTTCCCGGCCCATTGCGCGGACCGCAAGGGTTCGCGGCGCGGTTCTTCTTCTATCCGTTGCGCCTGGGCCGCCAGGCAAAGCGCGCCGACGTGGTGCATATCCTCGACCACACGTACGCGCACCTTCTGTTCCGCGCGGGCCGGCGACCCGTCGTCGTCACGGTGCATGACCTCATGCCGGTCATCGTGCTGCGCTCGCCCACCGGCGGCCTCGCCGAATCGTTTCGCAATCGGCTGCTGCGGCGCACGCTCAAAGCGCTGCGGGCCGCCGATGCCTTCCTCGTCGGAACCGAATGGCTGCGCCGGGAGCTCGCCACCTGGCTGGGCGACGACCAAAAGATCCGCGTCGTCCCCTTCGGCGTGGATCGTGCCTTCTTCCGCGAAGCCCCGGGCGGACGCGAGCGCGGCCGGCGCGACTGGCGCATCCCCGAAGAAGCATTCGTCGTGCTGCACGTGGGCTCGACCGTGGACCGCAAGAACGTCCCGCTCGTCATCCAGACCGTGGCCCGGTTGCGGATGGAGGTGGGGGTGGACGTCCACCTGCTGCAAGTCGGCGGCCGCCTGACCGCCGATCAGGAGCAGCTGGTCGAGCGACTCGGACTGCGGCGCTTCCTGCGCAGCGTCCCCGCGGCGGACGAGAGTACGCTGCGACGCGCCTACAGCGCCGCGGACGTCCTGCTGTTCCCGTCGCTCTACGAAGGGTTCGGCTTCCCGGTGCTCGAAGCGTTCGCCTCGGGGCTCCCGGTCGTCACGTCGGGAGCGGGGGGACTACGCGAAGTCGCGGGCGACGCCGCCGTGATCGTCGAGGGGCGTGACCCCGCCGCGTACGTCCAGGCGCTGGTCGAGCTATCGGAGGATCAGGACCGCCGCGAGGCGCTGGTGGCCCTGGGCATGCACCGGGCGGAAGGGTTCACGTGGCGGCGGACCGCGGAGATGACCGCGAACGTCTACCGCAGCCTCTTCTCATAACGCCTTGACTCACCATGGCTTAGCGCCCATCTTTTCGGGCGCTCCATGACCCTCACGAGCCCCGCGAAGCGTACTGCTCTGTGCTCCCTGCTCCTGGCCGCGGCAACCCTGCGGCCGGCAGCAGCGCAGAATCCGGCCCTGCCGCCGCCTTCCCAGGCTGAAGCGGCATTACAGCAGGCGCTGCAACAGAATCCCGCTCTCGCGGCGCAGATCCGAAACCGCATCCTGCAGTCGGGGATGACGCCGGACCAGATCCGGGCGCGGCTCCAGGCCTCGGGCTACCCGCCCACACTGCTCGACGCGTACCTGGGAGCCGAGAGCCCGCAGGGCGGCCAGCCGACCATTTCGGTGGATCAGGTCGCGGCCATCCAGGCGATCGGTCTGCAGCCGATATCGGTGAACCTCACGAACCTCCCGCTCGACACCGGCTTCGTGCGCGCCCTGACCGCGGGATCGAAACCGGAATCCACCAGTCTGGTGTTCGGCGTGGACGCGTTTCGGCGCACCACCACCCAGTTCCTCCCGCTGCTCGCGGGTCCCGTGCCGCCCGATTACCGGCTCGGTCCCGGCGATCAGCTCGTGCTCATCCTCACGGGTGACGTCGAGCTGAGCTACACCCTCCCCGTCACGCGGGAGGGGTTCGTGCTGATCCCGCAGGTGGGACAGGTATTCGTCACCAACCTGACGGTCGAGCAGCTGCGCGACCTGCTGTTCACCCGTCTGTCGCGCGTGTACTCCGGCGTGCGTCGTACCAATGCGACCACCCATTTCGACGTGTCGGTCGCCAACGTGCGCGCCAACCAGGTGTACGTCACCGGTGAGGTGCAACAGCCCGGGGCCTACCAGATCAGCTCGCTGGGCACGGTCCTCACCGGCCTCTATGCGGCGGGCGGCATTACCGACCGCGCCGACATGCGGCAGGTCGCGGTGCGTCGCGCGGGCAACCTCGTGGCGACGTTCGACCTGTACGACTATCTGCTGCGCGGCGACACCAAGGGGGACGTGCGTCTCGAAACGGGCGACGTCGTCTTCGTGCCGGCGCATGGCCTGCGGGCGCAGGTGACCGGAGCGGTCAGCCGACCCGCCATCTACGCCATCAGACCGGGCGAGACGCTGGCCGATCTGCTGCGCGCGGCCGGAGGGTTTCGACCCGATGCGGAGCTGAAGCGCGTCACCATTCACCGGTTTCTACCGGCGTCCGAGCGCCATCCGCCCGCTCCCTCGCGGGCCACGGTGGACGTGAGCCTCGTCCCCGCCGACACCGGTGGCGTCAGCGGGGTCGCCGTGCCGCCCGTGGGACTGGCGGATGGCGATTCCGTCGCGGTGGATTCGCTGCCGCCGGTCGATTCGCAGTACACCGTGGCCATCGCCGGCATGGTGAACAAGCCGGGCGTATTTCCCTGGCACGCGGGGCTGACCTTGCGGGCGCTGATGATGCTGGCCCGGGGCCCGCGGGTCGGGGCGTATCTCAAGGAAGCCGAAGTCGCACGCCTCCCCACCGACCGTTCGGCGGGGCAGCTCGCCACCACGATTCGCGTGGCGCTCGATTCCACCTACCTGCTCGATCGCGACTCGCTGGGGCGCTACGTCGGGCCGCCGGGGTTGCCGTTCCCCGCCGGGGGTGCTCCCGAAGTGACCCTCGAGCCGTTCGACAACGTCCTGATCCTGCGCCAGCCCGATTTCGACTACCAGCGCACCGTGATCGTGGCGGGCGAGGTGCGGTATCCGGGTGTGTATTCGCTGCGGACCAAGAGCGATCGTCTCTCCGACGTGATCGATCGTGCAGGTGGGCTGACCAATCAGGCGTATGCCGAGGGCATCCGGTTCGTGCGCCAGCAGAACCAGGTCGGGCGGATCAACGTGGACCTGGCCCGGGCGCTGCACGACACGGCCTCATCGGCCAACGTGACGCTGCAGCCGGGCGATTCGATCAACGTGCCCGAGTATCAGCCGAGCGTGAAGGTGAGTGGGGCGGTGAATTCGCCGGGGAGCGTGTTGTGGCGGCGCGGGGCGAACCTGGAATATTACCTGAGCGCCGCCGGGGGATTCGCTCCGCATGCGGACAAGGGCGCCGTGAGCGTGCGGTTCGCCAACGGTGAAGTGCGCACGCGGCGCGGCGGCCTGTTCGGTGGCAGCGCACCGAAGCCGGGGCCTGGGTCGGAGGTGCTGGTGCCGATGGAGGATCCGACGGCCCACAAGACCGACTACGTGACGCTGTTCTCGGCGATCGCGCAGATCCTGGCGAGTGCCGTGACGATCGTGGTGGTGGCCACCAAGCTGTAGCGTGGGGATTCGCGATTGGCTGATCCGTCAGTCGCTCTCGGACCGGCGGTCGGGGAGTTTGGCCTCGCGCTTTCGCCTTCGACGATGGACGTCGGTACGGACCCTGTTGCGGCTTCACGGCGTCGAGTCGGTAATCGATGTCGGCGGAACGGATGTCTCGTGGTGGTTCGTCGACTGGAAGGGTTCGGTGCTCCGCTGCAATCTCGACCTCGCCGGAAGTGCGGGAGGCCTGCGTGTACGTGCCGACGGCTGTGCCCTGCCGTTTGCCAATCAGGCGTTCGAGGTGGCGTTCTCCAATTCGGTGATCGAACACCTTGCGACCTACGAGGCACAACGGCGATTTGGCTGCGAGATCCGGCGGGTCGGTCGCCGGTACTTCGTGCAAACCCCGAATCGGTGGTTTCCGATCGAGCCTCACTACCTGTTTCCGCTCTTTCAATTCCTTCCCGTTGCGGTGCAGCGGTGGCTGCACACACACTTCAATATCGGAACGTTCAAGAGGACCGATGCCTTTGGGACGATCCGGCTGATGACGAAGCACGAGCTGGAGGACCTATTCCCCGAAGCGCGCATCGTTGCCGAACGACTCGGACCGTTCGTGAAATCCTGGTACGCGGTGTATGTCCCGCCCGATGTCCCCGCACCCGACCCAATCGCGACTGACGTCGCCGTGACTAGGTAGGTGAGGATGTCCAATCCGGAGCCGTCTCTCAAACCGAGCATCCCGGCGTTGGACGCCGCACTCCTATGGGGCCGGCAGCTCGTCACCCCGCTGCTGGCCGCTCGATGGAAGGTCGTAGGCTACATGATGACCGGCGGCATCCTCGCCGCAGGAATCGCGTTGCTGCTCCCGAATCGCTACACCTCAAGTGCGACTTTTATCGCACAGGGGTCTTCATCACTCAATTTGCCGGCCGCGCTCCAGGGCGCTGCGTTGAGCCTTGGGCTCGAGCGAGGCAACGACTATTCCCCCAAGTTCTACTCAGACCTTCTCTCCAGCCGTCCTGTGTTGCGCTCCGCCGTCCTCACCGCCTATCCGGTCTCTCCGAACGACAGCGCCGGTCACGACTACATCCACATCGAGGGGTTCGACGACGAGCCGCCGGCGCGCGGCTTGGACCGCGCGATTCGGCACCTGGCGAAACATGTGAGCGCCAGCGCGGACGTTCGAACCAACATGATCACCCTCTCCGTGGAGGCACCGACACCGGAGTTGAGCCGAGCAATCGCCGTGCGGCTTTTGAGCGCGTTGGATTCCCTCAACGTCGGATTCCGGCAGAGCCAGTCACGTGGATCTCGGGAGTTCTACGAAGCGAGAATGGACCAGACCCGCCGGGAGCTGGATAGCGCGGAAACGGCCGTACGGGCGTTCATGCAACGAAACCGGGTGGCCTCGTCACCGGCGTTGGAGTTCGAGCTGAAGCGCCTCGAACGGGAAGCGGAATTGAAACAGTCCCTGTACGCCACCGTCGTCCAACAATTCGAGCAGGCCAGGCTGCAAGAAGCGCGCAATGTCCCAACCCTGACGATCCTCGCCGAACCGTTCTTGCCGGTGAAGAAGTCGGCACCGAACCGGCGCTTTATCGTCGTGCTGGGCCTGCTGGGCGGCCTCGTTTTGCTAGTGGCCGAGTTGCGAATCCTGGAGGCCTTCCGACGCCTCCGGTTGCTCTCGGGGCAGCGCTCCCAGTGAAGACGAACGCCGAATGGAAGTACTGGGGGAAACACGACCCGCTGTGGTCGGTGGCCAGTCAAGAGGGCAAGCAGTCCGTCGGCCCAGCCCCATGGACCCCTGAGGAGTTCCTGGCGATGGGCTCATCCGATTTCGCGGATGTGCGTCAGCACTGGGAACACTACGGCCTCCGTCCCGGCCGGTGTGTCGAAATCGGATGCGGCGCCGGCCGCATGACCAAGCAGTTGGCCGCGACTTTCTCATCGGTCCTCGCGTTGGACGTGTCCGAGCATCAGATCGCCCGAGCGAAGGAAATCCTCGGTCCCGCATGTGCAACGGTCGACTTTCGAGTCGTCGAGCAACCGGTGATCCCGTCGCCCGACGAGTCGTGCGACGCGATGTTCTCCTGTCATGTGTTGCAGCATCTCCCCGGTCATTCCGTTGTCACGACGTACTTGCGGGAGACGCATCGGGCGCTTCGCCCGGGCGGATCGATCTGCTTCCATCTGCCGGTCCCGGGGGCCCACATCACGAGCCGGCAGTCAGAGCTCTGGTATCGCACCTGGAATCTCTACACGAGACTGCGACGCCGGTTGGGTATCCTGCACATCGCCGAGTATCACCGCTACCGCGTGCGCGATGTCCTCCGATGGCTCGGGGCCATCGGGTTTCGCGATCTCGAGCTCCGGGTATTCGCGATGCGCTCGAACGGCGACTACCACTCGTACTTCTTCGCCCGGAAGCCTTGATCTTGGCGCGCCTCCCCCACGCGTCAGACTCTGCCAAGGAGTTGCAGCCGGCTCTGCACGTAGGCTAGATCGTACCGGTTCAAGAGAAACAGATCACGCCCGCGTACCCCCGTCGTACGAACAAACCAAAATGTCTTGAGGGCCAGCAGACCGCTGTAGACGAGAGTCGTGACGCCCGCGGCCCCTACGGCACCGTAGCGCGGGACGACGGCCAAGTTGAGGCTGAACTTCATGAACACCGCGGCGATGGCTCCCCAAATCGTGATTGGAGGAAACCCGCTCCCGGCGAAATACGAGTCGATGACCAGGTGTATCCCGAGCGCTGCCATCCCGGGCAAGAGGATCGTGAAAAGGACGCCAGCCTCCTGGTAGACCGGGCCATATAGAATGTGGACCACCCACCGCCCCGCGATGAGCAATACCACCGTGGTCGGCACCAGCAGGCCGGTGACGAGTCGCGCACTCCGTGCCACCCGGCGCACCGACTCGGTGCCCTGGTCCGCCGCAACCACCGCGAACATCAGATTGCCGAGAATGGACGGGATGTACCAAAGCCACTCGGCGAAGTACGTCGCCACGGAGACCTGGCCGACCGTTGTCACCCCGAGCATCGGCCCCAACATCCACACGTCCGCCCGAACGAGGAGGAGGGTGAAGCCGATGGTAACGAAGGCACGCATGCCTAGTCCCAACCGACGGCCCCATCCGGCCCACAATCCCGATACCGTGAGCCCGACCCGTGGTGATCGAAACCAGATCCAGCCGCCGCTGACCAGGACGCTCACGAATGTCGCGACCGCCCAGCAGGTGACTACAGAATCCAAGCGCAACCCGACATGCAGCGTCAGCGCGCCAATCGCCGTGAAGTACAAAAGGCGCTGCGTCAGCCCGGCGACATTCCAACCGGTGACATGGTGCTGACCGAGGTTGATCCCGCGCACCATGTCGGCGATGGCTTCCAAGGACAACACAACGACGAAGAGGATCGTCACGGTTGACCGTTGCCCCGGCGCCAGTAAGCTGCCACCCAACAGGACGACGGACGACAGCAGCAACAACACCGCGCTGCCATGCACTCCGGCACGCAGCAGTAGGACGCGCGGCGAGACTCGCCGATCCGCTGCGGCAAGGACATTGCCGTGAAATTGGCCGAGCGACGTGATCAGGGCACCGAGCGCTACGCCAGCGGCAAACGTGGCGTACCGACCCTGCCCCGCCGGGCCGAGGCCCCGCGCAATCAGGACTCCGGTGATGATGGACGCGGCCGATTGGAGAATCTGGCTGGCGAGGGTTTGGACGAAGGCGGCGCCGACCCTCATCAGCAGGACCGTCGGCTCAAGCAGCCCTCGCTACTCGGCGAGACGCAACCAAGGCCAGCAGCAGGATGGGGTAAATGGAGCCGGTGATCGTGGACGTGAGCATATTCCACTGGCCGACCTGCGCGTAGATCACCGCCGCCGCCACAGCGGCAAGGAGGATTCCTCGCACCGCACCGCCTTCGCGCACCTCGACAAAGCGCCGGTCCAGATACCCGACCACCATCCCATAGAGAACGGCTCCGATCAACGCGCCCAGCCAGCCGAAATTCATGAACAGCTCGCCGTAGATGCCGACGCGCTGGGCTGCGAACTGTCCCATTTCCTGCGCTAGAACCGCGGCGTTGCTATGCGCGAAAATGGCCGCCTTGTCCACTCCCACGGCCGACCAGAGCGGACTCGGTAGGAGCGGGACCACCAACCCACCCAACGTGGTCCCGTGCAGCAATGGGTGGGCTCCCGATGAGTAGTAGTCGAGCGTCCACCCAAGATCGCGAAATTCTCCCAACGTTCCGAAGAGCACCATCCCGATTGGTCCCAGCAGAACGACCGACGCGTCCTGCTGGCGCCACCATCCGAGCACCGCGAGCACTGGCACGCCGATGAGCAGGCCAAGGCCGATCACTCTGGGAGAAATGCGTCCCCGCACCTGATCCCACAACAACAACGTCGCCCCGATCGGCAGCGCCAAGAAGAAGCGGTTCCCATACACGCTCGCCCCGATCAACCCGAACGCCCCCAGCAGCCAGACAACGCCATTCGCGCGCCGCGCGCAGATTTGCGCGCCCGCGATCAATCCAAGCACGATGCCGAGAACCGAAAAGCGAAACCAGATGCCTGCGATCGCGGGAAACTCAACCCGGAGCGACTCCGGGTCCCCCGAAAGAATCGGGAGATACCCGATCCGGCGGAGGCTCATATAGGTTCCCAGCGCACACACTGCCGCGAGCGCGTAGGTCAGAATGCGGAGGCGATCCCAATCCCACTGGAACGTCGAGTCGGAGACGTGCGGCGCGGCGGTGAGCCGGCGACCCGCCACGATGCCGATCAGGCTGCACAGCGTACACAGAGCCACAAACAGGCCCGCCCGTTCGATGAACACCCGATATTGCGGAAACAACTGGGTTGTGGCCCAATAGCTCCCGCTTCCTACGACCGTCATCAGAAGGGCAAATACGACGGACAAGAGGGCGATTCGGCTGATCGTGAACGGCGGTCCTACGACGTAGTGGAGAATGAGGAGGTTCGCGCCCCACACGGCAGCCGCCCAGAACGCGGTACTCCAGGCGGGCCACGCCACATCCAGCGCTCCTCCCCAGCCGGCCGCGATGAGCGACAAGCCGATCCACAGACCGGCTACGCCCGGCATCACCCATGAGCCACCTCGCGCCACCCCAGTCAGCACCGATGGTTGCGTCACCGCCCACTCCCCGAACCGAGTTCAGGTCGCGGACCGTCTTCGTGCCGCTCGACATCGACCAGGATATCCCGCATTTGCCGCCAACGCTCCGCCCATGTCTGGCGCAGGCCGAATCCCTGGAGCTCACTGCGCCGGCTGGGCGTGTCGTCGCGGATCGCCCGACGAACGAGATCGATGTACTGACTCCGGTCTCGCGCCACCAAGACCAATCCAAGCGCCTCGAGCGCATCGAGATTCCGCGAAAAAGCCGTGCACACGGGAACGATGCCAGCAGCCAGTGCCTCGAACACCTTGGCCGGCACGATGTTCACAGTGAGCGCGCTCTCTACGAATGGAACGAGGCTCGCCGACGACCGGCGCAGAATCCCCGGGATCAGGCTCCGGTGACGGAGACCAAGCCAATGGACATTGGGCAGCGCGCGTAAGCAACGGTCGTCGACGCGCGATGGACCGACCGCGACGAGACTGACCTCCGGAAGCGCCCGTGCCACTTCTTCCAGGAGCTTCAGATCGACCCATGTGTCCAGCACACCCACGAAGGCGATTCGAGGTGGCGGAATCGCATCGACGTCGACGAACGCCCCAACGCGGTCCTCGGATGTGAAAACGGATGTGTCGATGGCATTCCAGATGGCGACCGTGCGTGAATTCATGGGCCGCCGCACGCGTGCAAGCTCGTCCGCGGCGGCAAATACTACCGAAGCACGCCGGAGCGCCCGCGCCTCGAGTCGCGCCATGGACGGCCGGTGCGATGTCTGAAACTCGCCGACTTCGTCCCCGACGTGATAGACCGCGAGGGATTCTCCCATGCGCCCAACGGCGCATTCAAAGAGCGGGTTGTCGAACCACATCACGCGGGTCGTCCGCGGGGCGGCCCCTTCCCACCGCAGGATCCACCAGCGCTGGATCGCGAACTCCAGTCGGAACAGCGTCGGAAAGCGGTGCCCAAGATGAAACAGCGGGAGCGGCGCGAGCACCCGGAGGCGCGATGTGATCCTGCGCGCGCCTCGCATCCACGCAAACAGCTGCCGCCACAGGCTGGGATATCGCAGAACCGTAAACACGGAGACCGGTCGCTCGACGAACAGCACAGGTTCGTCCTTCTGGATCTCGTTGCAGATCGGCTGCTGGATGATCCAGAGACCGTCCCACAGCAGACTGCAGAGGTAGATGTGCTCGCGCGGATGCTCCATCAGCAGGTCAGTGGATCCCAGACGCTAGCTCCTCGAACCTTGCCGCCATTCGAGCTCCGCAGGCTCCGCAGTGCGGTGTCCGGTCAGAATCCGGAACACCGTCTGGGAAACGTGCGGCAGCAAATACTCGGCAGGCGGCTGCCATGTGGCTCCTCTGGCGAGCACGAATTCCACCGCACTGCCGATCCGCTCGGGATCGGAGCCGGCGAGCACATTCGACCCGCACTCGATGGTTTCCGGCCGCTCCGTCACTTCCCGCAGCGTCACGTTCGGGACTCCGAACAGACAGGTCTCCTCCTGAACCGTTCCGCTGTCGGAGAGGACGCACGCAGCACTTCGTTCGAGTCGCACGAAGTCGAAAAACCCGAGCGGCGGAAGAAATCGGAGCCCCGGTTGATCGAGTGTCACCCCAAAACGGTCGGCTTTGGATCGTGTGCGCGGGTGCAGGGAGCACACCACCGGAAACCCGAATCGGGAGTGCAACCGACGCAGCGCCTCGACCAGCGATCGGAGCGTGTCCGGACGGTCCACGTTCTCCGCCCGATGCATCGTCACCAGGAAGAACTGCTTCTCCTGTAACTGCAAGTCCTCGAGGGCCTGACTCCGGTCGATGGCCTGCGCGTGATGGGCGAGAACCTCTCCGATGGGATTGCCGGTTACGAGGACTTGTTCGAGGCGGAACCCCTCGTGCAGCAGGTTTGTGCGACTTCGCTCTGTATAGGGCAAGAGGACGGAACTGGAATGATCGATGATGCGCCGGTTGACTTCCTCCGGCACGCGATCGTCGTAACAGCGATTGCCGGCCTCCATGTGATACACCGGGATGCCTAGCCGCCGGGCAACGATGGCTACGAGTCCGCTGTTGGTGTCACCCAGGATGAGCAGCCGGTCCGGATGGTGTTCCAGGAGCACCGGTTCGATCCGCGTCAGGATTCCGCCGATCTGGGCGCCGAAGCTCACTTCCCGCACGTCGAGATTGACGTCAGGCGCGCGAACCCCCAGCTCACGAAAAAAGATCCCGTTGAGCCGATCATCGTAATTCTGGCCGGTGTGCACGAGCACGTGATCGGTTCGCTCGTCGAGCAACGGAATGAGGCGACTGAGACGGATGATCTCCGGGCGCGTTCCCAACACCGTCATGATCTTCATCGCAGCAATTCGACGTGTTCTCCGGTGACGTCTTCGACCATCAAGCGTCGCGCCTTCAGAAGAGCGAGTGTCTGCTCGAAGGTCATCGGGTCGTGGGACGAGCTGTACTCTCGATCGAGGCATGCCGACGCCTCGCCGGGACGACGGAGCTCCGGCAGGAGCGGGAAGATGGCGAAGTAGGACCCGCGCCGTACCGTGCGGTAGGCCTCTTCTTCACTCACCAGAATCTCGTGGACCTTCTCGCCCGGCCGGATCCCGGTCACGACCTGCTCGATGCGTCGGTCCCCGATAAGCGCCCTGGCGACATCCACGACGCGCGAGGACGGGACCTGCGGGATGTAGGTCTCTCCTGGCAGCGCCTCGCGGATCGCTGTGAACACCGTGTCCGCCGCGTCCTCGAGGCTGAGCAGAAATCGAGTCATATCCCGGGTGGTGATCGTGACCGGCCCGCCTTGGCGAATCTGCTCGTGAAACAAGGGAATGACCGAGCCGCGCGAGGCCAGCACGTTGCCGTACCGGACGCAAACGAACCGTGTGTCCGGACACGCCATGTTCCCCTGCACCAGGATGCGCTCCTGCAACGCCTTGGTCATCCCCATGGCATTGACCGGCTTGCACGCCTTGTCCGTGGACACGCCGACGACGACCTGCACCGGCAAATGGAGCTCCTGGATTGCCCGTACGAGATTCTGGGCGCCACCGATGTTGGTCTGCACGGCCTCAAACGGAAAGTACTCACAGGTAGGGACTTGCTTCAGCGCCGCCGCATTGATGACCACATCGACGTCCCGCAACGCCGTCGCCACACTGTGGAAGTCCCGCACATCCCCGATCCAGAATTGGAGCATGCGCTGGAAATTCCGATAGATGATCTCGTCCGTGGCCGCGACCTGATGCTCGTACTCGATCCGCATGTAGTGCTGCTTGGTCTCGTCGCGGGAAAACACAATGACCCGCTCGGGGTGCCCCTCCGAGCCGCTGAGGATCCGGCGCACCAGCACCTGGCCAAGCGAGCCCGTGCCGCCTGTGATGAGAATCCGCTTCTTATCGAGAGACGCCATGGTTGTCCGTCCAAGCATCGTACGGTGTTGGATCGTTGGCCAACTGGTTGATCAGGGTGTCCCAGGAAGGGCACTGATACCCAGTCGCCCGCGTAAACCGAATCCCATCCAGGCTGCGGTCGCACTGGACCGTGTCATCCGGTTCCACCTCGATGTCCAGCCTCAGTCCATCGCGCAGTTTGAGCAAGAGGTCGTACTTGGAGATTCGTCCGCTGGACAGATGATAGAGACCGGAAATGCCCGGGTGGCGCCGGATCAAGTCAGCGACGACTTCCGCCAAGTGGTTGGACGTCACGCCGGACCACCACACGCGTCGGTAACCTCTCACTGTCTGGTGTTGTTGCGCCAGAAACCAATCAAGCAACGACAGATGGTGCTGCAGCTCACGACCGATGAAGGATGTGCGCAGCGTAACGCTATTCTCAGTGGACACCTCCCCCAGGTGCTTCGTCTTTCCATACAAATCGGTGGCGTCGGGGTAATCCGCCTCGGAATAGTGACCCTTCACTCCGCTGAACACGCAGTCCGTGCTGAAGTGGATCAGACGGCCGTTCCAATCGCGCGCTACGGCGGCGAGCCGGTGTGGCAGCAGGGCGTTGACGGTGATCGAGGTGACGGGGTCCTGCGCCTCGCTCCGTTGCTTGATCGCGCCAATGGCGTTGACGATCACTGCCGGCCGTACGTCACGCAGCAACGATTCGAGCGAGTCGAAGTCCGTAGCGTCCACGGCATCGATGACGCGCGAAGACCGATAGAGGGACACGTCGTGCCACGGCGCTTCGTCCCGCCGGGTCCTGAGGGTGCACCAAGTGTCCGGGAAGCGCTGCCCGAGCACCTGGAACAGCTTGTGGCCAAGCAACCCTCCGCCACCCAGCACGAGAATCTTCCCGACGTTCCCGGTGCCGCTCGACACGTCCTGCCTCCCGAGGATTCGAGACCGCCGACGAGCAGGCAATGTACGCGCATAGCTCGCGTCGCGGCAAGCGATTACGCGTTCGGAGACCACCTACGCTGATCGAGTCGAGCCCGTGACCGGCGAGATGGCGCTGCGATAGACGGTGGCGATCGCGCGGGCGGCAGCATCCAGTGACAGTTCGGGCGGGAGGTGGCTGCGACGTTCAAGGGGCGGACGCCGCAACATATCCAGCAACGCGCCGGCCAACGCCGCCGGCTCCGGTTCGGCCCGCACCATCGCCGTTGGGGCGTCGGCAAACAACTGAGTATCGCCAACCGCCACGGAAACCACCGGCAAACCACAAGCGAGTGCTTCTTTCACGCTGCTGGGCCCGCCCTCAAGTGCCGACGTCACGATCATCACGTCGGCCGCCCCATAGTACCAGGGCATCTCCGTCGGCGGGCGGCCGTTCACGACCCAGAGTCGAGCGTTGGGCATGATAGGCCGCAGCTGCTCCACGGCAGCCTCGGCCAGCCAGACGCGTTTTGTCGCCACGGCGGCCGCGTGCGGAAAAATGACCAGTACGTCGTCCGGAGAGATGCCGAGTCGTGTCCGGGCCGTCTCGCGTGGAAGAGGGCGAAACACCGCGGGATCAACGGCATCCCGAATGACGGTGGTCTTGGCCCGCAAGCCGGAAGTCCACAGGCGCGCACGCAAAGACTCCGATACGACTATGCAGCGATCGCTCCGCCACGCGACATATTGGGAGACGGCGATTCCAAGCCGACTCCTCCAGGTGATCCCGCCTGAAGCAGTCGCCGTCCCGTTCAAGTCGTCACCGTAGAACGTGCTGACGATTGGAACGGGAACCCGGGGAATCGCAAGCCCGCTATAGCCGAAGTGAGCATGGATCAGGTGGGGACGGACGGTCCGCAGGGCGGCGCCCACCTGCTTTCGGGCAAGCACGTATCGTCTTGGGCCGCCCCACTCTCCCACGTAAACGAACTCGACCCTGTGTCCCAGGGCCTGCAGTGCCTCGGCCTGTCGCTGAATGATCACCCCTCGCAGCGGAGAAGCGCTGGTGGGGTGCATGCTGGTTACGAAGAGGAGGGTGAGCCGAGACGTGTCACCCGTACCGATCACGGCATTGTCACGTGGGCAATTGAAAGGTGCATCGGACCGCCGTTGTCCTGCCGGATGAACACTACCTGGTCATCAACCATCGCCGCATAATAGAGATTGGAAGCAACGTCCCCCAGCAACTCGCCTTCCACCTGCCAGTGCGCGCGATCCGTACTCACTGCACTCCACATGGCGCTTCGGCCTCCAGGAGTTCCGCGACCGTTGGCAGTAAACAACATGCGCCATAGGCCTGGCGCAACCTCTCGTATCGTCGGGCTGTAGACGGATCCTTGCCATCCCGGCGGCATGTCAAAAGTCGTGAGGATCGTGCCGACATATGTCCATTGGAGCTGATCCCAGGAACGCCATTCAGTAATCTGCCACGTGTCGGTTGCCGGTGGCGTGATGTGCTCAAATGAACCGGTAATCATTCTCCACTCCCCGTCCGGAAGACGGTCGACGACCAGCCCCTCGCCGACCGGCCACCAGGTCGGCCCATCAATGGCCCCCTCGTTGCCGAGACGGATTCCCGCTTCCTTTGTCCAGGTACGCCCGTCGGCGGAAACCGCCGAGAACACCTGCCACCCATAGCAGACATTGCTTCCCGCGGCGTACAGCATGCGCCAGCCTGGACTCTCCGCGCGGGGCAAGATGGCCATGTTTTCGATCCCCTGTCCCTGCGGGCTACAGATATCGTCGTCGTGCTTCACGGCGATCCCGTCGTAGCGGAACTGGTTTCCACCAAGCCAAACGAGTCGGTGAAGGTCCGAGCGAGTATACCCGCTCGAATCCGGCGCTGAAGAATAGACGCTGTAGTAGACCTCCAGGTCGCCCTGCTCGTTGCGGCGCGCCGAAGGGGCCCACGTGAAGCCGGGTTGGCCTGGCAGCGTATCCGCGAGCGCGAACTCCCCCAGCGGCGAACTGGCGATCGGTGCAGCGGCAATGACCACGGGCACGACCTGACGCACGCCCCCGAGCCCGACCGTCAACGTATCGATGCCGGACCGCTCGATGCGCAGCCCGCTGCACCCTCCCCCCGACACCGTGCCGCTCTTCGTGCCGATCAGGACCGGCTCGTCGGGAATCGCCGCGCCGTTGCTGTCGACGGCCGCGCACGTGAGGGGCAGTGTCGCCCCCACCGGCAACGCCAGTATCGGCTTCGGGGCGGTGAGCGTCGCGGTGATGGCCGCGGGCACTTGCGCCACGACCACCTGAAGCGACGCCGCTACGCCCGGAACGCTCAATGTGAGATGCGTCGAGCCATTCGCGACCGTGACCAGCGACACCGATGCCGTGTCCCCGAATACGGAGCTGAACTGTCCGCTCGGCTGAACGATCCCGGTATCCCCCACGGCGAGCGACACGGCCGTGTCCGTGACCGGACGGTCCCGATCATCCCGCACGGCGTAGGGAACCGAGAGGCTCACGCCCACGCTGGAAACCCGCACCGTGTCCACGCCCGGAATGATCGCCGCGACGTACTGAGTCACGTTGAGGGGCACGGACACCTCCACCCCCCCACTGATCGCTTGGACGACCGTGCGACCGCGGCGCGGTCCGCCCACCAATCGATCGCTCGACAGCGACACGATCGACGTGTCCCTGACAGTGACGACGGGATCCGGAGCCGGGAAGATGTTCCCGTACGGGTCGACAGCCTTCACCTTGAGTGTGATCGAATCCCCGACCCGCAGTGGTGTAGTTGAATCGATGGGGATGGTGACGCGCGAAACGACGTGGGGGTGGCTCTTCGCTTGAATGACCAGTTGACCCTGGGAGGAGACCGTCTGGACCGACACCCGCAGGACCTGCAACTCCTTCGCGTTCGTGCCCAGAACCCACTCCCCCGTCCCTTCACCGCTCATGTCCGTCGACGTCGAGGCACTCACGACGGCCGCGCTTCGGCCCTGGACGCTCCAGCTCAGCGAGGCGCCGGGGATCGAATGCCCCTGGACGTCGACCACTCGGATTCGGATCGGATGGGCGAGCGGTTCGCCAGGCGCCCCAACCCACGCCGTGTCGGGTGAGTCGAGTACCGTGATCACGCGCAGCGTGGAGGGACCCACGGGATCGCCCAGGCAGCTGGCCAGCACGAGCACGCCCGCCAGGCCCAGACCGAAGCCCGCGGGACGACCAGTGCTGACGGTGACTCCGGATCTGCTGCTGAGCATGGCGGGGAGCATGCCTAGCAGTTTCTGGACCGTCGAACACGTCTATGCTATCATGCTTATCTACAAAGAGTTACAGCGTGTAGCCGGGTCGAAATGCTTGGATCGTTATTAGGCATTTTGCGGTTTTTGTTGTAGGACTGCCGACCATCCGAACATCAACCGAAAATGGGACGCATGACCACATTGGCGCGCAGCCACACCTCCAGCGCGTACAGCGAGAGTATCTGACGATACGTTCTTCCCGACCCGGCGAGAAATGAATCCAGCGCGTGGCCCACGACCTGCCGATCCACAAAGGCCGGGATCGCGCTGTCCGGACCCGTGAGGAACTCTCGCAACCCGGCGCGAAACGCGCCGCGAAACCACTCCGCTACCGGGACGTCGAACCCGTGTTTGCGGCGCCACGGACTGGTGCTGCGTCGCAAGGAACGCTGCAACGGCTGCGGCAGGAGGCGACGCGCCAGCGCCTGCTGCAGCGGCTTTCTCCTTCCCAGCAAGCCAATCCGCTGCGGACCGGGTATCGACTCCAGCACCGCCAGGTACTCCAGATCGAGATAGGGGACGCGGGCCTCCAACGAATGGGCCATGGACATCTTGTCGCCCACGAGCAGCAGATCGTCAGGCAGCGATGTTCGAACGTCCACATAGAGCGTCCGCGCGAGATCGTCGAGGCCCTCCGCCCTGCTCCACCACCGCTCGATGGCGGAGAGCACCACCGACCGTCCTTCGTCCGGATTACACCCTCGCACCATCGCGCCCGCCTCCTCCGGCGCCAGCGTACTGTACAGGGCGGCCGCACGCTCGACGCCGGGACGGGCCGCGAGCACTCGCCGGATGCGCGCAACGACCTCCCGGCGCGCTCCCCAGGCCGTCATCCACCGGCTGCGTGCCAGACCTGCCCCAAGACCGGCCACCAGCGGGAGTAGCCGCGCCGCTTGATGCCGCCGATAGCCGCCGAGCGGCTCATCCGCGCCCTGGCCGGTCAGGACCGCTTTGACGTCGCGCCGTGCCAGCGCGGAAAGCTCCAGCTGCAGCAGCATTCCCGGGTGCGCCAGCGGCTCTTCCGTCTGTTCGATGGCCCACGGCAGCCGAGCAAAGTAGGCATCCTCGGCGATCTCTCGACCCGCGTGCCGGCTGCCGAAAGCGGCCGCCGCCGCCGCGGCCATGGTGAGCTCGCTCGGTCGGTCGGGGGCGTCCGGAAAACCGACGGCAAAGGTCGGGAATCCCGCCGCCCGAGAGCCGAGGGCCCCGAGCAGGAGACTGGAATCGAGGCCGCCACTGAGAAACGCTCCCACGGGGACGTCGGCGAGCAGCTGCCGGCGCACCGCGTGCTGGAAGTGCTCGGCGAGCGCCCCGGACGCGATTCGATCCTGTCGTGGAGCGGGGGCCGGTGCCGCGAAGTCGTGGTCGCCCAAGCAGCGCCCGGCAGGGTCAAAACGCATCGCGTGCCCCGGGACGACCTTGTGCACCGCCGCCCACAACGTCGACGGTGCGGGCACGAAGCGATAGTAGAGGTACTGCGCGAGAGATCCCGGGGAGATCGATCGGTCGACCGGGCCGGCCTCATGCAACGCGCGGATCTCTGAGGCGAACGAGACCGAGCCCCCTCCCGCCGTCCAATAGAGGGGTTTGACCCCCACGGGATCCCGCACCAGAACGAGCTCGCGTCGCGACACGTCGTACAGGGCGAAGGCGAAGATCCCATTCAACCGCTGGAAGCCGTCGATCCCCCAGCGCCGGTACACGCGCAGGATGACTTCCGTGTCCGAATTCGTCAGGAATGGCGTGTCCTCGGCGGCCGCCAACTCCCGCTTGAGATCCGGATAGTTGTAGATCTCCCCGTTGAAGACGATCCAGGCGGCCGGGTCGGCCAGCGCCATCGGTTGATCGCCGGTCGAGAGATCGATGATGCTGAGGCGACGATGCACGAGCACGCCATGCAGACAGCGATCGTCGAGGTCCGACGCGGATCGACAGAGCACACCCTGTCCCGAATCGGCGATGCCGAGAAACCCCTCACCATCCGGCCCGCGGTGCGCGAGACTCGCACTCATACGCTGCGCGACGGTCGACGCCTGCGCCAAGGTGCGCAATCCCAGTACCCCGCCGATGCCGCACATCAGGTCAGACCGGCCCCGGCCGCTCGGACGCCACGGTGCGCTCGATCTCGGCAACGATCGCGGCGAGACCCGCGGGAAACGGACCGCGCCCCTGGCAACGCGGCGGGAGTCCGTCGCGCAACGCGGCCGAGAGCTCGGGCGGGGAGCGCACCCAGCGCAGCCTCCCCTCGCGAGCCAGCTGCTCGTCGATCGCCGGTGTAGGGCCGGTGAACACACTCCACACCGGGACGCCGAGGACCGCAGCCTCCCGGTTCATCGTGCCGCCGCCCCCGATCACGAGATCAGCCGCCGCGATGAGGTTCGGCCCCGACACGATGTCCCGCAACACGCGCGCGACGGTGATCGAGTCGAGATCGCGACTGACCTGTCGTTCCTGCTCCGGGTTTCGCGGCACGACGACGATCTGAACGTCCGGCAACGCCGCGACGCCCCGAATCGCCGCCAGCCAGATGCTATAGTTGTGATCCGCCGCATAGTGTGCGCTGGTGGCGGGAGGCCGTGTGACCACCAAGCGCTCCGTCGGCGCGATCCCGATCGCCGCGCGCTCCGCTTGGCGGTCCGGCGTCATCGCGTCCAGATAGAGATTCTCCTTGAGACCCGCGTAGAATCGCGCCACGCGGCGCGTGGCTCTCGGCAGACGGATCGGCTGCAGCACGTCGGGCAACCACAGCGTCCGGCTCGCCAGCACGAGCGTTCGATGCTCCGCATGCTCGTAGTCCAGCAGGCCCACGACGGGGATCCCTAGGAGATACGCCGCGAGGGCTGCCGTCCGGGAGCTGCAGACCAGCAGGGATGGCCTTCGCTGCCTTCGCACCCATTGCGTCAGCTGGACCGCACGGTGGAGGCCGCCAAAGATCTTCCATGGACGCCCCACCAGGTCGCCCGCCCCGATCCGCTCCACCACCATGCCGCGGGACTGCGCCAGCGCCAGCGTTTGCGACTGCGGCTTCGCCGTGATCCGCACCTGCCACCCCTGCGTCCGCAGGCGCGCAATGACCGGCTCGAGAAAGAGCACGTGTGGGGTGTTCTCGAGATCCACCCACAACCAGCCGTCGCGGATGGGCGTCGGTACCGGCGTCAAACGAACCGTGCTCCATCGAGCAGCACGGCCACGATCCGCTGGGCCGCGTTCCCATCCCAGCGCTCGATCGGTCGGGGCTCGCGTCGTCCCGCCTCCAGCGACGCCCGCGCGGCCTCACGCAGGGTTGCCCCATCGGGCGCGACGAGACGGTTCGTACCGACTGTGCACGTCACGGGGCGCTCGGTATTGGACCGCACCGTGAGGCAGGGCACGCCGAGGTACGACGTCTCCTCCTGCAAACCACCCGAATCGGTGACCACGAGTGCCGCGGACGCGACGAGGCCGAGCATTTCCAGGTAGCTCATGGGTTCGAGCACCCGTAGACCCCCGTTGCGCCTCCCCTCGAGCGCCCCTCGGTAACCCTCCCGAGTGCGCGGGTGCATGGGGAAGAGCACCGGACACATCTCGGCGACACCGTCCAATCCTCCGATGAGATCTCGCAACGTACCCGGGTCGTCGACGTTGGACGGCCGATGCAGCGTGACCACCGTGTATGGCCGGCCGGCCACGCCCAATGCTGCCGGCACGTTCAGCGCTTTCGCGGCCGGAAGCGACGCCGCCACCGAGTCGATCATGACATTGCCTACGAAGTGGATCTCTTCGACCGGCTCCCCTTCGGCCCGGAGGTGGTCGATCGCCTCTCGGCTCGGCGCGAACAGGAAATCCGCCAGCCGATCGGTGACGATCCGGTTGATCTCCTCCGGCATCGAACGGTCTCCGCTGCGCAATCCGGCCTCGACGTGACCGATCCGGACGCCGAGCTTTGCGGCGACCAGCGCCGCGGCGACCGTCGAATTGACGTCTCCGTAGACCAGCAGGAGATCCGGCGGGTCGCCGCTGAGAACGGGCTCAAGCCGTTCCATGACGAGGGCGGTCTGCTGAGCGTGGCTGCCGGATCCGACTTCGAGGTCGATCGCGGGTGCAGGCAATCCAAGATCTCGGAAGAACGTCTCGGACATGGTGGGGTCGTAGTGCTGGCCCGTGTGCACCACGCGGTGCGCGATACCGATTCGAGCGCCCAAGGCGCGGGCCACCGGCGCCAGCTTCATGAAATTCGGCCGGGCGCCGACCACCGAAACTATCGAACGGATTGCGCGGGGCACGGAACTCGACTCCGGCGCTACGGAGTGAAACCCTGAATCGACGCGGACGTGTGGGGGTGACGGTCGGCCAGAACGGTCAATGCGCCCCGCGCATCCGGAACACGGCAGGAATCGTGGAAAGGAGGATGGAGACGTCCGCCCAGAGGGACCACTCTCGGATGTACGCCGTCTCCAACCGGACGACCTCTTCGAAGTCCACGATGTCGTTTCGTCCGCCGACCTGCCACGGACCGGTCAGGCCGGGTTTCACATCGAATCGCGCATAGTGGTGCGTCTCGTAGAGCTCGACCTCACAAGGCAGCGGCGGTCGCGGCCCGACCAGGGACATCTCCCCCAGGAGCACGTTCACCAGCTGAGGCAGCTCGTCGAGACTCGAGCGACGTAGCCACCGGCCGACCCGGGTGATCCGCGGATCGTCCGGCACCTTGAACAACCGCCCGTCGTTGTACAGGCTCCGGGAGCGCAACCCCTCCTGCTTCCGATCGGCGTCCAGCACCATCGTACGGAACTTGGTGATCCTGAACCGGCGCCCCCCCTGCCCCAACCGCTCCTGCCGAAACAACATTGGCCCGGGCGAATCCAGTTTCACGGCGATGGCGACGATCCCCATGACGGGCGCCGCGATCGCGAGGCCACACGCGGCACCCACCAGGTCCACCACCCGCTTCACCACGAGCTGCCAGCCCTTGAGGGTCGGCGCCGTCAGCGTCACGAGCGGCTGCCCGCGCCGCCACATGATCCCCGGCAGGACACCGGGAATGTCCACGCCCCGCGGCAGCTCCAACAGCTGGCACCCCGCCGCCAGCGCGGCGCGCGCCACGTCCTCGAGCTGCATGTCGCTCGGCTGCCCACACACCACCACAGTCTCCGCTCGCGAATCGTGCAGCACGCGGGCCAGCTCCACCAAGTGCCCCCGCGACTCGGGTGAAGGCGGCACGCGCAGGTCCACGAACCCCACCGACGCAAACTCCCGCGGATCGCGGAACGCCGGATTCTCGGCCACCGCCGCGCAATCCTCCGCACGACCCACGAACAGCATCCGCGCCGCGGTTCGCTCCGGCGGACGCACCCAATCCACCACCCGGTCCACCGTCCACCGCTCCGACAGCAGTCCCAGCCAGACCAAGGTCGCCGTCACCGCATACTGCAGCAGGACGACGTCCAGTCCGCGGGTCCAGATGGTCATCCAGAGTGGCAGGGCGGTCGCCAGCGCGGACGCGGCGAACAGGCGGTGCGCATCGCGCCGCCGGTCGCCCGCCCCGTAACAGCCTAGGACGAGCAGGGCGACGAACAGCGCCGCGGCATATTGCCACCCGTTGAGGATCCCCGCCGGCAACGCCGTGCTCAGTCGCTGGGCGATCCAGTCCCCCAGCACAGCCTCGTCGCGCAGGGCGCGGATCAGGGCACGCATCACCCCGAACGAGCCGAGATCCGCCAGGACCAACACCGCGAAACGGAATGCCGCCCGCAGCACATGGCGCCGCAGGTTGTACTGGGCCCGACGCTGCAGGTCGAGCTGCAGCCGCGCACGCGATCCCGGTGGCGGCGTCAGCCATCGCCGCCCCCGTTTAGCCGCTGGCTCGGGCGTAACCGCGTCGGCCGAAGCTCTTGTCGCTTCCACGAGCGGACGGCTCCTTGTGGAAAACCTGTGTCGGACCGGGGACGGTCAATTTACAGGCCGGACAACGATTTGCCTAGCTTTTCCACGACCCCTGCCTCTCGGACAGATCCCGAGGGGCCCAGTTAATACCCCGCCAAACGCCGACCGCGTCACGCGCCCGAAGGCGTGTGACGCGGTGGATTTGTGATGTGGAAAGGTGGAAAAGCCTACTTCTTAAAGACCTGCGTCAAGGCATAGATGGTCAGCGGAATGCTCAAGATGATGGAGACCGTCCGCACCGTATTGAAGAAGCTCCCCTGGTTCTGCATCGGCACCACGATCTTGTCCCCCGGACGAATATTGGCGTCATCCAGGGTGCGGCCTTCCGCAATCAGCTGCTGGAATGGTTGTCCCTCGATCAGGCGGCGCCCGGCCCGCTCGACGTACATCTTCTCCACCCGCGCGTTCTGCGTCGGACCGCTCGCAGCCGTGAGCGCGTCGGACACGACCGACGTGGGCGGCAGGAGATAAAAGCCCGGCTTGTTCACTTCCCCGATCACCGATACCCGGATCAACGCCGTCGCCCGTACGATGGGATCGCGCAGCATCCGCGACAACTCCCGCGTCATCGCGGCCTGCAGGTCGGCGCGCACCACCCCGTGGAGCGAAATCACGCCCACCACCGGCAGCACGAGCTCCTGATTGGGGCCCACGGGGAAGGTGTCGTTGAGCTGCGGTTCACTGTCCACCTGCAGGCGAATCCGATCGCACGGATTGAAATCACCGCGGTCGAGCCGGTTGCGGATCATCCCCGCCACCGTGCGCGAGCGGGCTTTCACCGCGGCGCTCACCGTCGAGGCGGAGTCCGTCGCGGAATCCAGCTGGGCGAGCAGCGACTGGAGGCTGTCGCGCGAGATCGTGAGCTTGTAGAAGGCGCTCTCGGCCGCCGCCTGGCCGGCGAGCGGCGCTCCTCCCGCGACGAGCAACAGAGCCGCCCCGAGGGCGGCGCAACGCATCCGGATCATGGAGTCTAGGATAAGGGTTCGGGAACCGGTTCGCTACTCGACCGTGACGCTCTTGGCCAGATTGCGGGGGCGGTCGACGTCACACCCGCGCAGCACCGCGATGTGGTAGGCCAGCAGCTGCAGGGGGATCGCCGTCACCACAGGCGAGAGCAGCGGGGCCACCGGCGGCACATACAACTGGTGGGCCGCCAGCCGGCCCAGATCGCCCTTTCCTTCGCTCGTCACCGCCAGGATGCGCCCGCCACGCGCCTTCACTTCCTGCATGTTGGCCAGAACCTTCTGGTACACCTGATCGTGCGGCGCCACGAAGACGACCGGCATGTTCTCGTCGATCAGCGCGATCGGACCGTGCTTCATCTCGGCTGCGGGATACCCTTCGGCGTGGATGTAGCTGATCTCCTTGAGCTTCAAGGCGCCTTCCAGCGCTACCGGGAAATTCACCCCGCGGCCCAGATAGAGCGCGTTGCGCGTATCGGCGTACACCTTGGCGAGCTCGGCGACGCCCGCCGACAACTCCAGCGTGCGCGTGACCAGCTCGGGCAGGTTCGACAGCTCGACGGCGAACGCGCGGCCTTCCTCTTCTGACAGCACCCCCCGTTGCCGGGCCAGATAGAGACCGAGCAGCAGCAGCGCCGTGATCTGCGACGTAAACGCCTTCGTCGAAGCGACGCCGATCTCCGGACCCGCGTGCAGGTAGATGCCGCCGTCGGATTCCCGGGCAATCGTGCTCCCCACGGTGTTCACGATGCCCACGACCCGGCATCCCGCCGCGCGCGCCGCGCGCATCGCCTCGAGCGTATCGGCCGTTTCGCCCGACTGGGAGATCGCGATCGCCAGCGTGCCCGGTTGGTGCAGCCGCGGGCGGTAGCGGTATTCCGACGCGTACTCCACGTCCACGGGGATCCGGGCCAGCTCTTCGAGCGCGTAGCGCCCCACCAAGCCCGAGTGCCACGAGGTGCCGCAGGCGACGATCAGGATCCGCTGAATGCCGACGCAGTCTTCGGGCGTGAGATTCAGTCCGTTGAGCCGGGCGCTGCCTTCATCGAACAGCAGACGGCCGCGCAGGGTGGCGGTCACGCTCTCGGGCTGCTCGTAGATCTCCTTCAGCATGAAGTGGGGGTAGCCGCCCAGCTCGATGGCGGCGAGGTCCCACTCGATGTCACTCACCTGCCGCACCTGGTCCCGCTGCTCCCGATCCACGATGCGGTACCCCTGCGGGGTCACGACCGCGATGTCGCCGTCGTCCAGGTAAACGACCGAGCGGGTGTGCTCGAGGATGGCCGACGCGTCGGAGGCGACGAAGTACTCCTTGTCGCCGATCCCCAGGAGGACCGGGGAGCCCTGCCGCGCCACGACGATCTTCCGCGGTTCGGCCGAGGAAATGACGGCGAGACCGTAGGTGCCCTCGACGTGCGCCAGCGCCGCGATGACCCGATCCTCGAGCGTCGCCCCTGGCGCTTCCTCGATCAGGTGCGCCAAGGTCTCGGTATCGGTTTCGGTGCTGAACTCGTGGCCGGCCGCCTGCAGCTTGGTGCGCAGTGCGTCGGCGTTCTCGATGATGCCGTTATGGACCAGCGCGATGGTGCCGCTGCAGTCGGTGTGGGGATGGGCGTTGGTGCGAGTCGGCGCGCCGTGGGTGGCCCAGCGGGTGTGCGCGATGCCACTCTGGCCGATGACCGGCTCAGCGTCCAGCAGCTGATGCAGCCGCACGACCCGTCCGGCGAGCTTGCGCAGCACCACCCCGGTGCCGTTTTGCACCGCCACACCCGCGGAGTCGTAGCCGCGATACTCGAGACGGTGCAGCCCTTCGATCAGAATCGGCGCCGCTTCCCGCGTGCCGCAATACCCTACGATGCCGCACATCGCCTAGAGTCCCCCCCGAGCCGTTCGCAGAATTCACTTCAAGTTTGGGGCCAGCCGTCAGCCCGGGCGGACCAACTTCTTCTCGGCGTCTTCCTCGGCGACTTCGTACCCGGCCAGATAGTAGGCGTAGTAGCGGTACGCGCCGCCCGCTTCGACGTCATTCAACACCGCGCCCAACACCCGCACCGGCAGCCGGTCGAGCAGGTCGATCTTCGCCTGCGCCAGCTCGCGGTCGGTGACGCCGGTGCGCATCACCAGGAGGAGATTGCCCGTCAGCGTTCCCAGCACGTAGGGATCCACCCCGGCCGCCATCGGCGCCGAGTCCACCAGGATCACGTCGAAGCGGGACCGCAACGAGGTGAGCAGCTGTCCCATGGCCGGGGAGCTCAGGAGCTCCGGCCCGTTCGGCGTCCGCTGCCCGCAGCCGATGAAGCTCAGCTGGGGGAAATCGGTCTTCTGGATGATGTCTTCCCGACCGGCGTTGCCGCCCAGGTGATCGATGAGTCCCGGCTTCCGCTTCGCGTTCAGTACGCGGTGCAGCAGCCCCCGGCGGATGTCGCCGTCGATCACGATGGTGCGCAACCCGGCGTCGGCGAAGGCGAGGCCGAGGTTCGAGGTGATGAACGATTTCCCGTCGCTCGAGCCCGGGCTCGTAATCGTCAGGACCATCGGTCCCGCGCCATAGGCGTTCTGCACGCCGAGCCGAATGGAGCGCAGCGCCTCGATCACCTGGGGCGCGTTGCGCCCGTTGCCGTTCTCGCGGCTCACCCGCGGCACGACGCCGAGGATCGTGAGCCCCATGTCGGCGGTGACCTGTTCGGGATAGCGGAACCGCGTGTCGGTGCGGTCCAGCAGCACGGCACCGACGACCCCGGCCCCGAGACTTCCAAGGAACGCCAGTACGATGAGTACCGGCGCAAGCGTTCCCACCGGCCGCATCGGGACGACCGCTGGATCGAGGATTTTCAGGTCCGGGAGCGCGCTCATCTCGGCCAGGCGCACCTGGTCGTAGCTCTGTTGAATCCCTGACAGGGTTTGCTCGGCGGTCGTCACGTCGCGTTGGAGCATCGCATCGTCGATCGCGAGCGATGGGATACCCGCCAGGGTCGATGACCCGGTGGCAATCTGGCGGCGGAGATCGTTCTCCCGTACCTGCAGCTCGGCCACGAGTCCCTGCGCCAGCTGGGGAATCGTGCGCTTCTGGAGCTCGTCGATGTCCGTGATCAGCTTGCGCACCGACGGCTGCTCGTCCGTATAGCGGTAGCGCAGCGTACGGAGGTTGGCCTGTTTGTCCGTCAGCTCCCGCAGCGCGGCCGCCATCGTGGTCGAATGCTGCACGGACGGGACGTTTTCCAGCTCCTCGGCGCGCAGCCCGGAATCGGGGGCCGACGTCAGCACGCGCTCGATCACCTGCCGATCCTGCTGTACCTGATCGAGCGCCATCCGGTTTGTGAAGAACGCGTTGGCGGACGGATCGCGCGTGTCGATCTGGCCGTTGTTGCTGAGCGCGAGCTGGGTCGCCGAGCGCACCCGGAAGGCGCGGAGCGCCGCTTCCGCCCCCGCCAGCTTCCCACGGCCTTCGTTGAGCCGCTGGTTCAGGATGCCCGTCAGCTCGTGCAGCTTCTGCTTTTTCATGTCCGCCGCTTGCGCGACGAAGCGTTCGGCGATGGCGTTCAACGTCCCGGCCGCGAACTCCGGATCCTGGTCTTTGAGCTCGAGCACCATGAAGTTGCCGTTCTCGTCTTCCCGCACGCTCATCGCCGCAGCGATGGACAACGCCGTCTCGTGCGGCGGCGTCACGGAGAAGTTGATCACGTGCCCCTTGGGGAGCGACGCCACCGGCGGTGCCCAGACCCACCCCAGACCGCGACCGATCGAATCGCCCACCGCTCCGCTTTCGACCGTGGAACCGTCTTCCCCGGCGAGCGCGTACTTCTTCCCGGCGCTGTCGACCGTGAGCGTATACGCCCCGATGCGGAAGCGCTCCTGGAGGCTGAACGCCGCAAACGCCGTCGAGTCCGCCGCATTCTCCCACCCGAGGTAGAGACGATCCTCGCGCACCACCCAGTCCATCACGGCGTCGGACTGCAGCAGGTCGTTCCAGCCGGTGGAAATCGACAGGTTCGGACTGACGATGAACGGCTGGGGCTGTCGGCTGGAGGGATCCTGCACGTCAACCCAGATCCGGGCGCGCGCCAGGTATCCGGGCTTGATCAGAAATCGGCTGAGCGCGTACCCCGCCCCGGTGCCGAGCACCACGACGGCCAGGACGAGCCACTTGAATCGCATGACCGACGCCACGATGCGGCGCCAATCCGGACCACCGCCGGGGAGGTGGGCGTCGCCGTACAGCGTAGGGGCCGGATGCCCGTAACTGGTCTGCAGCGCCGTTGGCTGGGGGACGGGCTGCGGGACCGGTGGCGGGACCGGCAGGTCATTCGGCATGTGGCAGAGACCTCAAACTGAATGGCCGGGGTACCCGATGGGCCCAGGCCAAGGGAAACGCGACGAAGCCGCTATACGGTATAGCGCACAACGGACGTTGCAAGGTCTAGACCGCTGCGGGAGATACAATTGCAACGCACTTCCCAACTGTAACCTCCCACCGGGTCCTTCGTAGACCTTGCGGAACGCATCACTTTGTTGCATTTACGCAACAAAGTGATGCTCCATAGCAACGACTTGTGGCGTTGCAGCAACCATAGATGCCGTTGCGACAACCGCCTACAGCATGCGGAGCTAGCAGGCCCGATCCCTGCATTGGCCAGGCTCCGACCCTGCGGCGCAGCGGCGCCGCGACGATGGACTCCTGCGACGAGGAACCCGACGCCGTGGCTGTGAACACTACCGACCCTGCCCTGGGGCGCGACGTTTCAAAGCTGGTTCAGGTAGATCCCCGGGC
>JBGPHP010000002.1:0-52205 GCA_041484445.1 Gemmatimonadota bacterium | reverse complement strand
CGGCCGATGCGCCCGCACCCCCTGTTCGCCGGCTTCATCGGCGCCGCGCTCGCCGGCCGCACCGTTCGTCCGGCCGCCGCCGGCGTGCCGGCCTCCCTGGCCGCCCGCACCACCGGCTGACATGCCCCAGTTCGGCGACGGCTCGGCCCCGTTCCTCATCGCGGGGCCCTGTGTGATCGAATCCGACGCCCTGAATCTCCAGGTCGCCGAAGCCCTCGTGGCGCTCGGCGCCCGCACGGGACTGCACGTCATCTACAAGGCCTCCTTCGACAAGGCCAACCGCTCCCGGCTCGCGGCGAAACGCGGCCCCGGCCTGGACGAAGGGCTGCGGGCCCTCGAGCGGGTGCGGGCGGCGACCGGCCTCCCGCTGCTCACCGACGTACACGAGGTCGCCCAGGTGGCCGCCGCCGCCGAGGTCGCCGACGTGCTGCAGATCCCGGCCTTCCTGTGCCGCCAGACGGACTTGCTGGTCGCGGCCGGGAAGTCGGGCCGGGCCGTGAACGTGAAGAAGGGGCAGTGGATGGCGCCCGAGCAGATGGCGGGCGCGGTCGAGAAGGTGCGCGGCGGGGGTGCGGCGGAAGTGGCGGTGACGGAGCGGGGCACGTTTTACGGCTACGGGGACCTCGTCGTGGACATGCGCAGCTTCGCCCGGCTGCGTGCGGCGTGCGACACGCCGGTCGTCTTCGACGCCACGCATTCGGTGCAACAGCCGGGGCAGGGCGACGACGGCGCGAGCGGCGGCCTGCGCCAATTCATTCCGCCGCTGCTGTACGCGGCGGCCGCGGCCGGAGCGGACGGATTCTTCCTCGAGACCCATCCCGACCCGGCCCATGCGCCGAGCGACGGACCGAACATGCTCTCGCTCGAGGAGCTGCCCGGCGTGGTGGCGCTGGCGCTCGACCTCTGGCAGCGGGTACGCGGAGCGCCGGTCCGTGCTTGACGCGGAGCTGGCCCGTCGCCTGCGCCTCGTCGGCTTCGACGTGGACGGCGTCCTCACCGACGGCGGCGTCTACCTCGGACGCGTCGGCGACCACGCCGTGGAGTTGAAACGGTTCGACATCCAGGATGGGCTCGCCGTGAAGCTGCTGCGTGCCGCGGGGATCACCGTGGTGCTCGTGAGCGGACGGGTCTCGGAGGCGACCACGCTGCGGGCGCGCGAGATCGGGGTGGACGACGTGGTGCAAGACGACGCGGCGCAGAAGCTTCCGGCGTTCGAGGCGATTCTCGCACGGCGCGGAATCGGCTTCGACGAGTGCGCCTTCGCGGGAGACGATCTCGCCGACCTGCCGCTGCTCACGCGGGTCGCCTTCCCGATCGCGGTCGCGAACGCGGTCGCCGAAGTGAAGGCCGCTGCCCGGCACGTCACCACCGCCCCGGGGGGCCACGGCGCCGCCCGGGAGATCGCCGAGACCATCCTCAAGGCCCGCGGGGCGTGGGACGGCCTGGTACGTCAGTATCTGGAGGAGCGGGGCGATGTCGCCCGGCACGGCGCCCGATCTCGTTGAGCGGGGTCGCCGCGTCCTGGCGCTCGAAGGCGATGCGATCCAACGCGTCGCCCGGGAGCTCGGGGCACCGTTCGCGCGCGCCGTGGAGCTCCTGGCGGCCGCGCGCGGGCGCCTGATCGTTTCGGGAGTGGGCAAGTCGGGGCTCATCGCGCGTAAGATCGCCGCGACGTTCACCTCGACCGGTACGCCGGCGACCTTTCTCCATCCCGTGGACTCGCTCCATGGGGACCTGGGGATCGTGGGACGGGACGACGTGGCCGTGCTGCTCTCCAAGAGCGGCGAGTCCGACGAGCTGTTCGGCCTAGTGGAGCAGCTGAAGCGCCTCGGCGTGCCGATCGTCGCCGTCACCGGCGGGCCGGAGTCCGCGCTCGCCCGGGCCGCGACCGTCGTGCTCGACGCGGGCGACGCTGAAGAGGCCTGCGCCGAGACGCTGGCCCCCACGACGAGCACCACGGTGGCGCTGGCCCTGGGCGACGCCCTCGCCGTGACCCTGCTCGAGGTCAAGGGATTCCGGCGTGAGGACTTCGCGGCGCTCCACCCGGGGGGCTCGCTGGGGCGGCGGCTGTTGCTGCGCGTGGGAGATGTGATGCTCACGAGCGGACTGCCGACGCTCGCGCCCGAGCGCCCGATGCGTGAGTGCGTGGTGCTGCTCGCGGAGAAACGCGGCACGGTGGCGGTCGTTACCGCGGCCGGGGAGCTCGCAGGCATCGTCACGGCGGGCGATCTGACCCGGCTGATGGAGCGGACCGACCAGTTTCTCGATCTGCCGGTGCGTGAGGTGATGACGCGGACGCCGCAGACGACCACGGCCGACATGCTCGCCTCGGCCGCCGTCGAGCTGATGGAGCGGCACGGGATCATGGCCTTGCCGGTCCTGGATGGGGGAAAGAAGATCGTCGGCATGGTCCATTTGCATGATCTCATGAAGGCAGGAGCGGTGTAGATGCGAAAGACGTCTCTCCTCTCGACGTTGTTCGTCTCGACGTCTCTCGTCGTGACGTTTCTCGCCTTGACGTCGTCTTGCAGTTCCGGCGTCAAGCCGACTGCCACCGTGACCGCCGCCGACACCGCCGATCAGCTCCTGATCAACATGTCCCATTATGTCACCAGTAACGGGATCGTCCGGGCCCAGGTGCGCGCCGATTCGGCCTACTTCTATCAGCCCATGGAAGTCGCCGAGCTGCGCAACGTGCACATCACGTTCTACGACACCAACGGCAACGAGACGTCCACCATGACCGCCCGCGAGGGCACCTATCACTGGGCGACGGGCGACATGGAGGGCCGCGGCCATGTGGTCGTCGTGGGAGCGGGAGACGGGCGCACGCTCAGGAGCGAGGTCATGCGCTACCGGCAGGTGACGAACCAGGTGTCCTCCGACCTGGCGTTCGTCTTCGACGCCCCGGGACGGCACGTCGAGGGTGACGGGTTCGTGTCGGACCCCAATTTCCGCAATGTCACCGCCCAACGCCCGCGAGGCAGCGGCGGCCATTTCACGCTGCCCAACCAGTGATCGTCCCCGTCCTCCTGCTCTCGCTGCAGCAACCCGTGGCGGCACCGCCCCCCACCCCGCCGGCCGATTCGAGCCGTGGGCGTCCCTGCGTCCTCGTCGTGGACACCGTGGGCCATCAAGGTCGACAGGTGGAGGTTGCCCCCGGCGTGCAGAACATCTATGCGGGGGGCGGCGTGCGGGCGCACTGCCAGGGAACGACCACCACCCTTGCCGCCGACAGCATGATCTGGGTCGCCCCCGCGAACCGGCTGGATCTCATCGGCACGGTACGCATCCGCGATACCTCCATGACGCTGGACGCCAACCTGGCGTCCTACTACCGGCTCGAGGAGAAGCTCGAGGCACACAACAACGTCGTGGCGGTGAACCGGAGCAACGGCTCGGTGCTGCGCGGCCCGAACCTCACCTACTGGCGGTCCGCGGCCGGCATCCGCGATACGGTCGAGATGTTCGCCACGCAGCGTCCCACGATTCAGTATCGGGGCGGCGGCGCGGCCGACACCACCGAGCCCTACGTCATCGTGGCGGACCGGGTCCGGTTCAAAGGCAACGATCGCATGTGGTCCGGCGGCAAGTCGACCATTGATCGCAGCGACTTCGCGGCGCAGGCCGACTCCATGCTGCTCGATCAGGCGGCCGGGCAGGGGATCCTGATCGGCAGCCCGAAGGTGCAGGGAAAGGGCGCCCAGAGCTACACTCTCACCGGCACGCGCATCGAGCTCGCCTTGCAGGCCCGGGAGATCCGCAAGGTCAAAGCACTGGGCAACGGCAAAGCGACGAGCGTCGACTGGGTGCTCACCGCCGACACGGTCCATCTCGCGATCGAGCGCCGCAAGCTGCAGCAGGCGTTCGCCTGGGGGACCGGCTTGCGCCCCCATGCCGTTTCGGCCCTGCAGGACATCCGGGCCGACTCGCTGGCCCTCGACGTGCCGGACCAGGTCCTCACCGAGGGCCGTGGGTTCGGCCGGGCCTTCTCCGCCTCCAAGCGCGATTCCACCGTCCCCGGCGTGCGCGGGACGTGCACCGGCGACAACACCGATTGCCTCTCCAGCTGCCTCGGCACTTCGGTGGACTGCATCGCCGGCGATACGCTGACCGCGCGGTGGGCACAAGAGCGCGACTCGACGGGAACGCCCCGCAGCCGTATCCGCCGCATCATCGCCCGCGGGTCGGCGCGCGCGCTGACGCACATGTACGGACGCGATTCCACCAGCGCCCCGGCGCTGAACTACTCGCGCGGCAAGACCATCGATATCGTTCTGAAGCAGGCGCACATCGACCGGGTCACCGTCGGCGGGCGGGCCGACGGCGTCCACCTGGAGCCCCGTCCGCCGGTTCCCGATTCCACGGCCAAGAAGGACTCCACGTGACACGTCTCGAGACGCTGCTCGCCGCCCGGGACTCCTCGCTGCCGCTCGCCGTCGCCGCGCTCGTCCAGGTGGCCGACGAGTCCGGACACGCCCCGTTCGGCGCTCTCGCCGTGGCCTACCGCGAGAAATTCCTCCAGGTCCGTGCGCGCGTGCATGGAACGGCGCCAGAGGAATCGGGGAGTCTCTCGGTGGACGAGGCGCGTGAATACCTCCGCGACTCAGTGCTGCCTCGGCTCGCGCTCGATCACATCGTCACCCTCCCCACGGAATGGCGCGACGACGCCCTGGTCGCGGTCACCACCGAGCTCTCGCCGGGGCTCGCGGCGGATCGCCCCGCGACGATCGACCGGCTGGTCGCGGCCGCCACGGCAACGCTGGAGCGGGCCGAAACGACCGGGGCCACCGTTTCGGCCGTCGCGCGGCAAGGGAGCCGGATCGAAAGCGCAGGGCTCGTCAAGGCGTACAAAGGGCGCCGGGTGGTGGACGATGTGAGCATCCAGCTGCAGCAGGGCGAGATCGTCGGCCTCTTGGGACCCAACGGTGCAGGCAAGACCACTGTGTTCTACATGTTCACGGGGCTCATCCGGCCGGAGCAGGGCACCATTCACCTGGACGGCCAAGACATCACGGCCGAGCCCATGTACCGCCGGTCGCGCGCCGGGCTCGGGTATCTCGCACAGGAGCCTTCGATCTTCCGCAAGCTGACCGTGGAGCAGAATGTTCTCGCGATTCTCGAGACCCTGCCGATCGATGCCACCGAGCGCGCCGCCCGGCTGGAGCGTCTGCTCGATGAGCTGGGGGTCAAGCACCTGCGGCGCCAGAAGGCCTACCAGCTCTCCGGCGGCGAGCGACGCCGGCTCGAGATCACCCGGGCGCTGGTGACCGAGCCGAAGTTTCTGCTGCTCGACGAACCGTTTGCCGGGGTGGATCCCATCGCCGTACACGACATCCAGACTATCGTCGCGGGCTTGCGCCAGCGGGGTATCGGGGTCCTGATCACCGATCACAACGTGGAGCAGACGCTCGACATCGTGGATCGGGCCTACATCATGTTCGAAGGCCGGGTCCAGGTGTCGGGGACGGTGCGCGAGCTGGTGTTCGACGACCAGGTGGCCCATCGCTACCTGGGACCCACTCTCACGGCCCGGCTCCGCGCCCGGCTGGGGCAGGCCGCGTGAAGCCCGGCCTGCAACAACACGTCGGGATGCGGCAGGACCTGCGCATCAATCCACGCCTGTTCCAGGCGATGGATCTGCTGTACATGCCGCTCCTCGACCTGCAACAGCACCTCAAGCAGGAGCTGCTCGGCAACCCGTTCCTGGAAATGGTGGAGACCGAGGAAGAGCCCGAGGAGTCGCAAAGCACGACCGCCGAAAAAGAGAAGATGGAGAAGGAGAAGCAAGGCGACGACGAGCCCAACTGGGAGGACATCCTCCTCGACGACGGCGCCGAAGCGATGGCGGGGCGCCGCGACCTCTCCGAAGCCCGCGAGTACGTCGAGCCCGTCTCAGTCGAGGCGCGCGACCTCTCGGACCATCTCAAGGACCAGGTCCAGATGCTGGACCTCTCGCCCCGCCAGCGGCTGCTCGCCGAGGAGTTCCTCGGCAACATCGCCGAGGACGGCTACCTCGGGGCGACGCTGGAGGAGATCATCACCGGCGCGAACAAGATGCTCGAGGACTTCGCGGAGCACCGGGACGGGGACGCCGAGGTACAGCTCTATACGCCGGCCGAGGCCGAGGAGATGCTGCGGATCATCCAGACCCTCGATCCGCCCGGGGTGGGCGCCCGCGACCTGCGCGAGTGCCTGTTGCTCCAGCTCGAAGACAAGAAACAGACCGACACCCTCGCCTACCGGCTGGTGAAGGACGCGTGGGAAGACCTCAAGAACCACCGCTGGTCGGACCTCGGTAAACGCTTCGGCATCGAGCCGGCCGAGGTGCAGCGCGTGGCCGACGTCCTCGCGAAGCTCGACCCCAAGCCCGGCCTGCAGTACGCTGCCGCGAACGACACCTACATCATCCCCGATCTCACCGTGGAGAAGATCGGCGATGCCTACCACGTGACGCTCAACGACGGCGGACTGCCGCGGCTGCGCATTTCGAAGACCTACCAGGACATCGCGCGCGACCGCAAGCAGTTCAAGGGCGAGAACAAGGACTTCATCAACCAGCGGTTGAACAGCGCCCACTGGATGATCCAGGCGATCGAGCAGCGCCGGCAGACGATGCTCAAGGTCATGAACTTCATCGTGGACCGGCAGCGTGAGTTCTTCGAGAAGGGCGTCGAGTACCTGCGGCCCCTGACGCTGCGCGAGGTCGCCGACGTCATCAGCATGCACGAGAGTACCGTGAGCCGGGTGACAAACGAGAAGTACGTCCAGACGCCGCGCGGCCTGTTGCCCCTCAAGTTCTTCTTCTCGAGCGGCCTCCAGACCTCGACCGGCGAGGACGCGAGCGCCCGCTCCATCAAGGCGCAGATCCAGAAGATGGTGGCCGACGAGGATCCGAAAGACCCCCTCACCGACCAGCAGATCGTCGAGCTGTTCGGGAACAAGGGCGTGCGCATCGCACGCCGGACGGTCGCCAAGTACCGCGACCAGCTCAACATCCTTCCCGCGCGCATGCGGCGGCGGCTGTGAGCCTCGCCACCGGCACCGCCCGGCCCGACGTGAGCGTCCTCGTCCCGGCCAAGGACGAGGCGGAGAATCTGCCGGAGCTGGTGCGCCTGGTGCGGGAAGCGCTGCTGCCCCAGCCCTACACGTGCGAGCTGGTGGTGATCGACGACGGCAGCCGCGACGACACGCCCGACGTGCTGCGCCGGCTCGCGGCACAGCACCCGTTTCTCAAGGTGCTCACCCATCGCTCCCAACGGGGGATCGCCGACGCGCTGCGCAGCGGGGCGGAGGCCGCAGCGGGCCGGATCCTCGTCTTCTGGCCCGCCGACCTGCAGTACCTCCCCTCCGACATCCCTACGCTTGTGGCGCCCGTGCTGGCCGATGAGGCCGATATCGCGACCGGCGCGAAGCAGGGCCATTACGACAAGCGGTTCGTCTCCGCCGTGTACAACCGGCTGTGCCGCTGGCTGTTCGGTGTCCGCGTCACCGACCTGAATTCGGTGAAGGCGTACCGGCGGGAGGTCATGGACGTGATCCCGATGCGACCCGACTGGCATCGATTCATGGTCGTGATCGCCGCAGGGCAGGGGTTCCGGCTCACCGAGCGCCCGGTGCCGCTGCACCCCCGGCGTGCGGGCAAATCCAAGTTCGGCATCGGCCGCATCCCTGTGGGCGTACTCGACCTCCTGTCGGTGTGGTTCCAGCTGCGATTCGGGCGCAAGCCGATGCTGTTCTTCGGAGTGACCGGGGCGTTCCTCGTGTTGCTCGGCTTCCTGGTCGGGGTGTGGGAGATCGTACAGCGATACGGCTACCAGCAAGGCAACCGTGCGTTCCTATATCTGGTGCTGCTGCTCGTGATCGCCGGCCTGATCCTGTTCGGGTTCGGGTTCGTGGGTGAGCTGGTGGCGGGGCAGCGGGAAGAGATCCGGGCACTGCAACGGGAGATCGAGCACCTGCAGGACGAGGAAGTCCAGCGACGAACACATCAGGCCAACATACGCGTTTCGCCAAAAGCGTGAGGCTGGTCGCCGCGCAATGTGGCGTTTAGTCCGGACGGTGGGACGGCCGTGGTGACGAATGGCGCCGGGTGGGTGATCTTCCTGCAATAGAGTTCAACGATCGCGCTTCAACCGGATGCCGTAGCGCCCCAGAAACAGCGCCAGCTCCTCGGCGAGCGGCGAACCGTCTGCGCTGCGCGTCTTGGCCCCGAGGTCGAGCCAGGAAGCGCCGCGCGCCCGGTACTCGACGAGCGTTTCAGCAGGCAACGCCCGTTCCGCCAGCACCGTCTCCCCGCGCACGACCGCCGGGGGCGGACCCTCGCCACGCCACCAATGCAGCCGCGAGACGCGCCCACGGTAGGCATAGATGCGCGAGTCGCCGTCGGCGCTGACGCTCACCTGATCGTCGGCCACGAACCGGTCGAACTCGGCAAGCATCTCCGCTACGAGCTTCGATCGGTCGGCGTCGCTCAACCGTCTGGGGAAGTCCGGAGCGCTGCGGACCACCTTCGCCGGAGAGCCGACCGCGAGGCTGTACGGCGGGATCGTCCCGCTCACCAGGGAATTAGCCCCGATCACCGAGCCGTCCCCGATCGTGGTGCCCGGCATCAGGAACACCCGCCACGGCAGCCAGACGCTCTTGCCCAGCGTCACCGGCTCGTAAGTCACGGGGTACCCCTCGAGATTGCTGAGCCACGCCCCGTGGGTGAAAATGAGGCAATGTCCGCCGATCCCGGTATCGTCGCCGATCACCACGGGTTTCGTCGGGTTGATGTTCGCCATCTGGAGGATGATCGTGCGGCTGCCGAGCGAGAAGCGCGATTCGGGGAGCTGCGGGCCGCCGACGTACACCTGCTCACGGATCTTCGCGTCCTCGCCGATTTCGATCACCCGGCACGATACGTAGCTCATCGTGCCGACGCTCGAATGCCGGCCGATCCGGATCTCGCGCCCCATCACGATCGCGAACATGCCGATCTCGACATGATCGCTCAGCTCGACCGATTTCCCGATGACCACGCCGCCCAGGCCGAACTTCACGCCCTTGCCGATGCGGTAACCCAGAAGCCAGCGGTAGGCGAGCCGCTTCAACGCGCTCGGCATCCAACCGAACACCAGCAGGTGGCCCAGCGGCAGACGTGCTTTGGGAAGGAGGGGTTGTCCCATGAGCAGACAAGATACGATGCGCTACCAGCGCCCGCGCGGCCGGTGTATGATACACGCCCATGATTCGACTGCCCGGCACCGGCACGCTGAGCGCCCCGGACCGACGCGCCCTCACCCTCCTCACCGATCTCGCCCGCCTCATCCCCGTTGCCGACGCCGCCGCCGACGTCGTCACGATCGATCTCACCGACCGTCCGTCGCGCTTCGACACCCTGCGGAGCTGGCGCGACGGCGGGTGGGGAATCGCCCCCGGTGACGGGGTGGTCCACGTCGCCCGCACCGCCCTGCGCCTGGTGGGCGACGTGGTGGACGCCGCCCGCGAGCGTGCGGCGTCGGCGCGCGACCGGTTCGGACGCGTGCCGTCGACCGAGAACGCGATCGTGGCCGAAGGGCTGGAGCGGGAGCCCATCGTGAGCCGCGCGGCGGCGGCGCTTCGCGCGGCCGCGTGCGCCGCCGCCGGCCGCCGGCCGCTCCGCCTGGCGGCGCCCTGGCCCGATGGGCGCCGCTGGGCCGTCGCCGTCACCCACGACCTCGACGTGGTGGAGTGGTGGCCGGCGTTCACGGCGCTGCGCCTCGCCGAGCTGGCGCGAAAGAGAGCCTGGGGCCGGGCCGCTCGCGCCGGGGTGGCGGCCATCGGCGCGATCGGGAGGAGCCCCGTATACCGGGGCATCGGTGCGCTGCTGGAGACGGAGCGCGCCCGCGGCGTCCATTCGACCTGGTTCATCCTGTGCGGCACGCCCTCCTGGCGGACGTTTCTCGCCGGTGATCTGACCTACCGCGCGGAAGCAGCGACGGCGCGCGCCGTGCTCGCCGACGTGCTGCGGGATGGTCACGCCATCGGACTCCACGGCAGCTTCGCCACGCTGACGGAGCCGGCAGGAGAGAGGTTCACCGCGCAGCGGCGCCGGCTGGCGGGACTCGTGGCGCGC
The DNA here is from genome assembly GCA_041484445.1 of Gemmatimonadota bacterium. Taxonomy (GTDB): domain Bacteria; phylum Gemmatimonadota; class Gemmatimonadetes; order Gemmatimonadales; family GWC2-71-9; genus DASTHG01. Next base: position 42,106 of record JBGPHP010000002.1, on the reverse strand, counting down.
GAGGTGGAGGGGGTCCGGCAGCACTTCCTGCGCTTCGACCCCGACCGCACGCCGCGCGGCATGCGCGTGGCCGGGTTCCGCTACGACAGCACCGCCGGTTTCGCAGACCGCAACGGGTTCCGGCTCGGCGTGTGCGACGTGGTGCCTGCGTGGCATGCGGAGGGGCAGGGGAGTCCGCTCGCGGAGGTTCCGTTTGCCTGGATGGATCGCGCGTTGAGCAAGTATCGCGACGTGGAGGACCCCGCGGCCTGGGTGACCGATGCCCTCGAGCTGGCGAGCGCGTGTCGCAGCGTCGAAGGCCTCTGGGTCGGCGTCTGGCACCCCAATCTCATCCCGGCGCTCGGGTTCCCGGATGCCCCCGCGGCCTACGCCCGGCTGCTGGACGGTCTGCTGGCTGGCGATCCCTTCGTGGGGACGCTCGACGAGCTGGTCCGCTGGCGCGAGGCCCGTGCCGGGCTCCGCATCGTGCGGGTGGCGCCGGACGGCCGAGTGGAGCTTGAAAACAAGAGCGCGGTCCCGCTCGAAGAGCCCGCCAGATGAAGGTGCTATTCCTCTCTCATTCCTATCCTCGGTTTCCCACCGACCCGGTCGGCTCCTTCGTCCTCCGTCTCGCGGTGGCGCTCCGCGGGCAGGACGTCGACACGCGAGTGATCACACCAGCCGCCCCGGGGTTGGCCAAACGGGAGGACTACGAAGGCGTCGTGGTCGAGCGGTTTCGCTACGCCCCAGCACGGTTCGAAACGCTGGCCTACACCGGCACGATGCGCGACCAGGTGCGCGGATCGTGGGCCGCCAAAGCGGCCCTGGGGTCGCTCATGGCGGCGGAGTTCGCGAAGGCGCTGCGCATGCGGAGCGACTTCCGCGCCGACCTGGTGCATGCCCACTGGTGGTTTCCCGGTGGCATGGTCGGCACCTGGCTGCGCCGCTGGTGGCGCGTCCCGTTGGTGATCACGATGCACGGCTCGGACGTGCGCCTGGTCCGCGGGTCGCGCCCGGGCGCGGCGCTGTTCCGCCGAGTGCTGACCCGCGCCGACGCCGTGACGACCGTCTCCAGCTGGCTCGCGGCGGAGACCGGCGCGATCGCGCCGGCGGTTCGCCCGATCGTCGCGCCGATGCCCATCCAGCCGGATCTGTTCCATCCCGGGGGTCCCCGCGCGCCGGACACGCTGCTGTTCGTTGGCAAGCTCAATGCGCAGAAGGGAATCGAGCATCTGTTGCGGGCGCTCGCGTTGATGCGGGCGCGCCCCACGGTCGACGTGGTCGTCGGGGTCGGCAGCGCTCCGGCCGACATGTCGGAGCTGGCGCGGTCGCTCGGCGTCGCCGACCGGCTGCGCTGGTTCCCGTTGCTGCCGCAGTCCGAGCTGGCCGACCGCTATCGCGCCTGTACGGCGCTCGTCATGCCCGCGGTCGAGGAAGGGCTGGGCCTGGTCGCCGCGGAAGCGCTGCTGTGCGAGACACCGGTGGTCGCCTTCGCCTCCGGAGGACTGACCGATCTCGTCGTGGACGGTCGCACCGGCCTGCTCGTTCCTCCGGGCGACGACTCGGCGCTGGCGCGAGCGTTGGACGACCTCCTGACCCGCCCCGACCGCGGCGCCGGTCTGGGCGCGGCGGGACGGCAGGCGATGCTCGCCACTTTCGGCCCCGACGCCGTCGCCGCCCGCTATGCCGGGATCTATCGTAGTGTCTTGGCGTGACGCCCAGGCCGGCCATGCCGCGTAAGCCCGTCTGGATCGCCCTCCAGGTCCTGTTCGTCGCCGCCGTGCTGTGGTTCGCCGGGCGGCAGCTGGTGGGGCAATGGGCCGGCGTGCGCGCGCTGCTCGTGGCGGCGCATCCCGCCTGGGGCGTGATCCTCCTGTCGTATGTCCCGGTCCTGATCGCCTACGCCGTGCTCATCCAGATCTGGCGGGGCATGCTGGCCGCCTGGGGGCAGGGTGGGCGGCTCAGCTCCTGGCAGGGGACGCGCATCTGGTTTGTGTCGAACCTCGGCCGCTACGTGCCGGGCAAGGTATGGCAGATCGCCACGATGGGCATCATGGCGCAGCGTCGCGGTGTATCCCCGGTCGCAGCCGCAGGGTCTTCGCTCGTAGTAAACCTCGCCAACGTCGCGTCGGGATTCGTCGTCGTGCTCGCGACCGGAGCAGCCGTGTTCCGGTCCTTCGCCGACGCGGGGCCGCGCGCCGGGATCCTCGTCGCCGCGATTCTGGCCGCCGGTCTTCTGCTCCTGCCCGTCGCCTTCGCCTGGGCGGCGCCCTTGATCGCCCGGCTCACTCGGCAGCGAGTGGTGCTGCCCCGTCTGCCGGCGCGCGCCGTGTGGCTCGCCGCCATCGGGACCGCGGTCGCCTGGGTGCTGTATGGAGTGGCGTTCCGGCTGTTCTGCGCCGCGCTCGTACCACATACAGCTGGCGCAACGTCCTTCTACATCGCAAGTTACACGGGCTCGTATCTCGTCGGGTATCTGGCCCTCTTCGCCCCGGGCGGCCTCGTGGTTCGGGAAGCGATGCTGGTGGCGAGCCTCACGAATCTCGGCCTCATGACCGCGCCGGAAGCCTGGCTGGTGGCCCTCGCCTCCCGCCTCTGGCTGACCGTGGTCGAGGCGATGCCCGGACTCCTGTTCCTGTTCGCTCCCGGAGAACGCTCCTGACGCGTCCCCCTTCCTCCCAAAATGTCGTGTCGGCACCGTTCGCACCGGCGAGGCCCAACCTCGCGGCGTTCGGATTCTGCTGTCTGTGGATCGCGATTCTGTCGATCCCGATGTGGAGCGGCCAGTACCTGGCCGGCGTCCACAGCGACCAGTTCGCCACGGGCTATGCGTTCCGCTGGTGGGGCGCGAACCAGATCGCCACCACCCACCGGATCCCCCTCTGGAATCCACTCGCGTTCGGAGGATTCCCGACCGTCGCCGGGTTTGGCGACCTGTTCTACCCGATGAGCCTGCTCCGGTTGGTGCTCCCGACCGCCCTGGCGATCGACCTGGAGTTCGTCCTGCACTATGTCCTGGCGGGCTTCGCGCTCTATCTCCTGCTCCGGCTGCTCGGCTTCTCGTGGACCGCCGCGATCACGGGCGGGACGGCCTACCAGCTGAGCGGCGTCGTGGTATCGCTGGTGAGCCCCGGGCACGACGGCAAACTGTTCGTCACCGCGCTGTTGCCCGTGATGATGATCGGTCTGGTGCTGGGAATGCGGCGACAGCGGTGGGAGGGGTTCGCGCTCTCGGGTCTCGCGGTCGGGTTGGCGCTGCTCTCCCCGCAATACCAGATGACGCAGTACGCCCTGGTCGCCGCCGGGCTCTTCGCGCTCTACCTGGCGTTCGGAGAGCCGGAGGGTCTCTCCCCTCGGGATCGCTGGCTCGCGCTGCTGGGCGCCACCGGGGCGGTCGTGCTCGGGTTCGGAATCTCGATGATTCAGGTGCTGCCGTTCTTCCACAACATCCCCTATTCACCACGGGCCGGGGCCGCGACCTACGAATACTCTTCGTCGTTTGGCTTGCCGTGGAGTCATTTTCCGGAGCTCTTCCTGTCGGGATTCGCCGGCCACTACGAGACATACTGGGGACCCAACATCATCAAGTTCCACAGCGAGTATCTGGGTCTCCCGCTCGTCGCCCTCGCGGCGGTCGGGGCAGGGACGTCCCGGCGCCGGCTGGCGTGGTGGATCGGCGGCATCGGTGTCCTGTTCCTGCTGGTCTCTCTGGGCGGCAGTACGCCGTTCTTCCGGCTGTGGTGGGCGGTCGTGCCCTACGTCAAGAAGACCCGGGCACCAGGGATGGCGCTGTACATCGTCTCCCTCGCGACCGCGACGTTCGCCGCGATGGGGGTGGAACGGCTGGAGCGTGGAGAGGGGAAGCAGGTCCTCAAGGTGGCGTTGGGAGTCGCATGCTTCGTGGCCCTGCTCGCGCTGATCGGCGTGTTCGGCGCCATGGCCGAGAGCTTCGCGCGTAGCGTGCCGGCCCTGTCGCACGACCCGGTACAGACCGCCACGGCCGCCCGGGGCGAGATCCTCACAGGCGCGCTGGGAAGCGCCATCGGGCTGGCGCTCGTCGCGGCCCTCGCTTTGATGTACCTGGCCGGGCGGGTGCCGGCGGGGGCGTTCGGCGTGTTGCTCGTCACCCTCGTCGGTGCCGACCTGTACCGGGCGGGCAGGCCGTTCTGGAATTGGAGCCGGCCCGAACAGCAGCTGTTCGCGCCCGATGCGATCATCCGCCGCCTGCAGGCCGCCCCGCAACCGTCGCGCGTCTTGAACGTCGACGTCTACCGGCAAATGTCGTTGATGCGATTCGGAATTCCGCAGGTCCTCGGGGGAATCAGCAGCATCGAGCTGCGCTCGTTCGACGATCTCCTCGGACTCGACGAGCAGGGCCAATTCGCCAACCTGGGCCATCTGCACTTGTGGAACCTGCTGGCGGTCCAGTTCGTCATCCTGCCGGACACGCAGCGGATTCCCGGGTATCACCTGGCGCTGGGACCCGTGACGACCGGCGCGGGCCAGACGGCATTTCTGTACGAGGCCGACACCATGGCGCCGTACCTGCGGGTTGTTCCCGCCGCGGCCAAGGGCGACACCGATCAGATCGTTCCGACGTTGCTCGATCCGCGCCTCGATTACAGCCGCCTCGTGCTGTTCGACCGGACGGAATCGATCAACCCGTTGCCAGTGAGGGAAATGCCGGCGTTGAGCCCATCCCGAGCGACCTTCACCCACTGGTCCCCGGGGCGCATGACGATCACCCTCGATCCCACGCCGCCCCAGGACAGCTATCTGCTGATCGCGGAAAACTGGTATCCCGACTGGCACGCCATCGTGGACGGCCAACCGGCAACGGCGCTGCGCGGCGATCAGACACTCCTCACGGTGCCGGTGAAGGCGGGCGCCAAGTCGGTGGAGCTGGAGTTCTCTTCCCGCTACTACGCCCGCGGCAAGCTCATCACGCTCGGGTCGCTGCTGTTGCTCGCCATCTGGGCCGGGAGCGGGGTGGCGCGACGGAGGGCGCACCGGGGTGGCTGAGCGGGCGCTGGTGGTCGTCCCCACCTACAACGAGGCGCCCAACCTCCCGAACCTCGTCCCCCAGATCCTCGCCCAGGATGCGCGACTCGAGGTGCTCGTGGTGGACGACGCGTCCCCCGACGGCACGGGCCAGATCGCCGACCGCCTCGTCCAGGGCAACCCTCGGGTCCATGTGCTGCACCGGGAAGGGAAGCTCGGTCTGGGCACCGCCTACCTCGCCGGATTCCGCTGGGCGCTGGACCAGGGCTACGACTACGTGTTCGAGATGGATGCCGACTTTTCCCACGATCCAGTGCACCTGCCGGACTTTCTCAAGGCAGCCGCCAACGCCGACCTGGTACTCGGCTCGCGCTACCTGGGCGGCAAGGTGACGGTGGTGAACTGGCCGATCGGCCGACTCATGTTATCCTACTGGGCAAACGTGTATGCTCGGTGGGTCACGGGGTTGCGCATCTGGGACCTGACGGGCGGGTTCAAGTGCTTTCGGAGCCGAGTGCTGCAAGCAATTGACTTGTCGCAGGTTCGCTCCAATGGTTACGCCTTCCAGATCGAGATGAGCGTACGCGCATGGCGAAAAGGGTTCAAGCTGGCGGAAGTACCCATCGTGTTCGTGGACCGCACGGAAGGTCAAAGCAAGATGAACCGAAAAATCGTGCGGGAAGCGATCTGGATGGTGCCGCGCCTCCGGCTGCTGGGCTGGTTCGGTCGCATCTAGTCGGTCTGGCCATCTACAAGATGACGGGGTCGGGGAACGACTTCGTCATGCTGGACGGCCGGAGCACGACCCCCGACGAGTGGACGGCGGAGGACATCCGCGGCGTCTGCGCCCGTGGGACCGGGATCGGAGCCGACGGTCTGGTCTTCGTCACGCCGACCGCGAGCCCCGACACGGTCCGCATGACCTACTTCAACAACGACGGCTCGCGCGCCGCCATGTGCGGCAACGCCGCCCTGTGCAGCACCCGGCTCGCCGCGTTGCTCGAGCTCGCCCCAACCACGCTGATGCGCCTCGAGACCGATGCCGCCGTGTACGAAAGCCGTTGCCCCGGCGGCGACGGCCGCGCCGAATTGCACCTGGCCGCGGTCGATGTCCCCAGGGAGCCGGCAGTGAAGCTGGCCGCGGGAGAGACCCGGGTCGGACTCGCCACGGTCGGCGTGCCGCACCTGGTGGTCGTCGTGGAGGACCTGGAGGCGCTGGACCTGCAGCGGCGGGGCCGGGAGCTCCGGTTCGACCCGGCCAGCGGCAATGGCGGCGCGAACGTGAACTTCGTGGCTCCCACGGCGCGACGCTCGGTCTGGGCGATGCGCACCTACGAGCGTGGCATCGAGGGCGAGACGCTGGCCTGTGGCACCGGCGCCGTGGCGGCGTGCTGCATGCTGCGGGAGTGGCGCCTTTCCGACCTGCCGGCGACGATCATGACGCGCAGCGGGCTGCCGCTGGTGGTTCGAGCCGAGCGGTCACGTGGCGGGCGCTACGAGGAGGTGTGGTTGGAGGGGCAGGCGCGGATCGTGTTCAGAGGGGTGCTCACTTCATAACATCCTTATCCACATCTATTCACATCTGTACTTAACATAACATCTATTATACGAAGTTCACCAAGGTGAGGAGACACCCCTCACTGATTCGGCGATTGCAGCTCCCCCAAGCGCACCTTGGCCTCGAACGCCGATCCGGTTGAGTCGAGCTTCGCCACAATCTCTCGATACTCGGCGATCGCCCGGGTCGTGTCCCGGGCGGACAGCCAGGCCCGCCCCGCATCCGACAGATACTGCGCTCGAGCAAACGGCATCCGAGCCGCCTGGGCAGCCTGCTCGTACGCCGCGGCGGCCTCCTTGGGGTGCTGCACGTTCTCATAGGCGGCACCCAGCAGCCCGTATGCCTGCGCGCGGTAATCGGCGGACGCCTCGGGAGCGAACTTCTTGAGCACGTCGATCGCCTGCTGATTCTGCCCCTGCGCCAATCGCGTCTGCGCCAGCAGAATCGACGCCTCACCGGCGGAGCGCGACCCCGAGTAGTTCTCGGCGATGCGCGCCAGCTCGCTGGCCGCGAGGGCGTAGTTCTTGGCCTCCAACGCGAAGCGCGCCGAGCTGAGCTGCTGGCTCGCGATCCGTTCGCTCTGCCTGGTGGAGATGATGTTCCAGCCCAGGAAACCAGCGCCCAAGATCAGAATCACCGCACCCCAGGAGACCGGCTTGCGGTGTCGCACGATCCACGCGATCACCGCAGCGTCGCTGCCGTGCGAACCCGCTCCCGCTGCCGTCCGAACCGATGTTGCCACGTTGCCCGCTTTCGTAGGTAATCGCCCGAAGCCCCATGCCCCTGGGGCGACTCGAACGCCCGGCCAACGGTTTAGGAAACCGCTGCTCTATCCACCTGAGCTACAGGGGCGTAAGCGCTGCAATTTACAGGAGTTATGCAGTCGTAATCAAGCCCTGCCTCAATAGCGCACCAGCGACTCCACACGCTCCGTCAGGCGCTCGCGGCCGTTCAGGAATCCCAGCTCGATCAGGAAACTGAAGCCGGCGATGGTCGCGCCGCGGGCGCGCACCAGCCGGCCAGCTGCTTCCGCCGTGCCGCCGGTCGCCAGCACGTCGTCCACGATGAGCACCCGGTCGTGCGATCCGATGGCGTCCGCGTGCATCTCCAGGGCGTCGGTACCGTACTCCAGCGTGTACTCCACCCGATGCCGGGTCGAGGGCAGCTTCCCCGGCTTGCGCACCGGAACCAACCCGGCCTCCAGTCCCAGCGCCACCGGAGCCCCGAACATGAACCCCCGGGACTCGATGGCCACCACCCGCGTCACTCCCATGGCCTCGAATGGCCGCGCCATGCCCCGCGCGGCTACGCCAAAGAGCTGTGGATCGAGCAGCACGGGCGTGATGTCCTTGAAGATGATACCGGGCTTGGGAAAGTCGGGGACATCCCGAACCGCTGCACGGAGTCGCGACGAGTCATCCATTGTATGCGTTCTTGCCTCTTGGTCGAACTACTGAATTTCAAAGGAGTTGCCAACGTCAACTTCGTGTGGAAGCTCCTGTTTTTCCACACCTGCCACGCGCCCACCGGGAGGACCATTGGCCAGGGCGGCGGACAGCGCCTCAAGCGACCCCGGGATCCCCTGTGCGCACACCTCGACACTGCCATCCGGCAGGTTGCGCACGTAGCCCTTCAGATTCAATCGCGTGGCTTCCCGCATCACGAACCAGCGGAATCCCACCCCCTGCACTCGCCCGCGAACGAGGTACCGCACCGCACGCGTCGCACTCACACTCCGCCTTCGCGCACCGCCGCTCTGGCACGCCGCCGCCGGAACCACACGACATACACGGCGATACCAAGCGCCACCACCGGCACGACCACCATCAAGGCGTGCCCCACGTACCGCTGCACCTCTTCGTTCCGCAGCACGGCTTCATGGCGCCCCAGAACATACCCGATCCCCGTGAGCACGCTGCACCAGACAAGTGCGCCCGCTCCCGTGAAGACGACGAAGCGGGATAGCGGCATGCGGGCGATGCCCGCCGGGATCGAGACCAAGTGACGCACCACCGGCAGCAGGCGGCCGACCATCGTGCTGATCTCCCCATGGTCCGCGAAGAACCGCTCGGCTCGATCGAGGGATCGTTCCGACAGGAGGACATACCGGCCGAAGCGCCGCACGAAGGCCCTCCCCAGCAGCTGGGCCACCCAGTAGTTGGCCAGTGCCCCGAGGATGCTGCCCAGGACGCCACACGCCAATACAGCCCAGACGTTCAGCCGACCCTTGGCGATCCAATAGCCCGCCGGCGGCATCACCAGCTCGCTCGGAACCGGGAGGATCGAGCTCTCCATCGCCATGAGGGCCACGATCCCGGGGTAGCCCAGGTCGAGGAGCGTATGCAGCAACCAGTCCACCAGTCGCTCAAGCATCGAATCCGTGCTCTCCTACGAGCGGGACGAACAGTGCGGCGCCGAGCGGAGTCTGGCGTATTCCGGTGTCGGTGCGCTCCACCAGGGTGAGCGTCTGGTTACCTCGGTCACCCAACGGCAGCAGCAGCCGGCCATTGCTCGTCAGCTGCTCCACGAGTGGGCCGGGGATCTCGGGACCCCCCGCAGCCACCAGAATCGCGTCGTAGGGGGCGTAGGCGCTCCATCCGAGCGTGCCGTCTCCCAGCAGCACCGACACGTTCCCTGCGGCGGCCGCCCGCAGGGCGCTTTGTGCCGCCAGGGCCAACGCCCGCACACGCTCCACCGTGAATACCTGGGCCACGAGGCGGGAGAGGAGCGCCGTCTGATAGCCGGAGCCGGTGCCGATCTCCAGCACCCGCTCCCTGCCCCGCAGCCGCAGCGCCTCGAGCGTGCGCGCCTGGGTGAACGGTTGTGAAATCGTCTGCCCGGCGCCGATCGGCAGTGCCGCGTTCTCGTAGGCGCGGTGCCGTACCGCGTCCGGGACGAACAAGTGGCGCGGCGTTTCGGCGAACGCGCGCAGCACCGCCAGGTCCTGCACGCCCTGGTCGCGCAGCTGCTCCACCAGGCGGGCGCGGTAGCCCCCGTAGGTGTCCTGGCTGGCCCCCCCGCCTAGACGCCCAGCGTCCATCCGCGCACGGCCTCGAGCAGGTTGTAGTTGGTCATGTCCACGTGCAGCGGCGTCACCGAGATGTATCCCTCGCGTACCGCCTGGAAGTCCGAGTCGGCCCCGCCCGACCAGGTGACGTGCCCGCCGCCGATCCAGTAGATGTCGCGTCCCCAGGGGTCTTTCATGCGGGCCACTTCCTCGTGGAACACGCGGCTGCCGAGGCTGGTGACCTTCACGCCCTTCACCTCAGCGCCGGGAATCGCCGGCAGATTGACGTTCAGCAGCGTGTCACGCGGGAACTCCCGGACCGCCACGATGCCGCCCAGCAGCCGCTTCAGCCCCGCCGAGTGGCTTTCCAGGTGCTCGATGTCGAAGCTGCCGAACGAGATCGCGACACTGGGAATCCCCGCGGCCAACCCCTCCATCGCGGCGGCGACCGTGCCCGAATACAGCACATCCTCGCCCATATTGGGACCGTGGTTCACGCCGGAGAACACGAAATCGGGCTTCTCGGGCATGAGCGCGTCGAGAGCCAGCAGCACGCAGTCGGTCGGGGTGCCATCGACCTGATAGGCCCCGTCGCTGCGCCGCGTCGCCCGGATCGGGCGATGCAGGGTCAACGAGTGCGATGTCGCGCTCTGCTCGCGGTCGGGTGCCACCACCGTGACCTGACCGAGCGCGCTCGCGGCATCGGCCAACACGGACAGTCCCCGCGCGAGCACCCCGTCGTCGTTCGAGATGAGGATGTTCATGATGCTCCGAGCAGGTAACGCACGAAGACGCGCGCCACCCGCCAACCGTCGCCCCAGCCCCGAAAGTGGCTGGGGGACCGGGTGTAGATGGTCGGGACGTCGACTGAGCTGACCGCGAAGCCCGCGCGCAACGCCGCCAGCAGGAACGCCGCTTCGTAGTCGTAGCGCCGGTAGGCGGCGATGCGCGGCTGCACCGCCGTTGCCAGCCGCCGGGAGAATGCCCGCAGCCCCGTCTGGGCGTCCGGCACCGGGCGTTTGCCGATGTGCGAAGCGAGCGTCGCCGACAGCCAGTTGGTGCAGCGACGCCCCAGCGGCATGCTGCCGGTGCGGGCCCGCGCTCCGAGCACGAGATCCGCGACGCCGCCGCGGATCGGCGCGAGCAGCCGCGGCAGCACGTCGGGAGGATGCTGGCCGTCGGCGTCGAGCGTCGTCAACACGACCGCCCCGTCCGCCAACGCCCGGGCGATGCCCCCGGCGAGCGCGGCCCCTTTGCCGCGGTTGCGCGGGTGACGCATGACCACGGCGCCGGCGGCCGTGGCCGCGGCCCCGGTCGCGTCGCTCGAGCCGTCGTCCACGACGTACACCGCGGCGTCGGGCAGGGCGGCGCGGGCCCCGGCTACCACGCCAGCCACACTCGCGGCCGCCTGATAGGCGGGCACGATGACGGCGACGCGCCCGATCTCAGGAGCGTCCGCCATGGGGTGGCGCCGCGCCGTCGAGCAGGGCGAGCACAGCCTTCAAATCGGCGCGCAGGTCCTTGATCGTTTCCGACGCGAGCGCCCGCCGCGCCTCCGGCTTGAGCTCACCGGAGCGGCGATACTGCTCGATCTTGGCCCGGGCTCCTTCGATCGTGTACTTCTCCGTATAGAGCAGGTGCTTCACCAGCATGATGAGCTCGATTTCACGTCGCTGGTACACGCGATTCCCCGAGCGGTTCTTGGCCGGGTTCAGGAAGCGGAACTGGCTCTCCCAGTAGCGCAGCACGTGCGGCTTGAGGTCGGTGAGCTGACACACCTCGCCGATCGAGAAAAACTCCTGCACCGGATGCGGCGCGCTCACCGCCACTGCTCCGGCTTGGGAGTCCGCTCCATCAGGTCGGCGATCGCTTGCCGCGGCGACTTGCCCGCGAACAGGATTTCGCTCACCTCGCGCGCGATCGGCAGCTCGACGCCGTGGCGCGCGCCCAGCGTCACCGCGGTTCGCGCCGTCGTCACGCCCTCCGCCACGGTCTTCCGGCTCGCCAGAATCTCCTCCAGGTTCCGTCCCCGCCCGAGCTCCACGCCGAGCGAGCGATTGCGCGACAGCGCCCCAGTGGCGGTCAGCACGAGATCGCCCAGACCGGCCAGACCCGCGAACGTCAGTGGGTCGGCGCCCATGGCGAGGCCGAGGCGCGTCAGCTCCGCCAGGCCGCGCGTGATGAGCGCCGCCCGTGGGTTGAACCCCAACCCGAGCCCTTCGGCGATCCCCGCCGCCAGGGCGATCACGTTCTTCAACGCGCCGCCCAGCTCCACGCCGATAACGTCGGTCTGCGAGTACACCCGGAAACTACCGGTCGAGAACACGTCCTGCACGCGTCGCGCCACGTCGTGATCGGCGCAGGCCGCCACGACTGCCGTCGGCTGGCGCTCGTACACCTCCTGCGCGAATGACGGCCCCGAGAGCACCGCCACCGGCGTCGCGAGGCCAAACACCTCGGTGAGCACGCTGGAGAGCCGCTCCTGACGCTCCGGCTCGAGCCCCTTGGACACGCTGACCACGAGCGGCGTCCCGCGCACTGCGGCGGCCACCGTCGTCATCACAGTGCGCACGGCGTGGGATGGAACCGCCGAAACCACGACCTCCGCTCCCTGTACGGCCTCGGCGAGGTCCCCGCTGGCGCGCAGCGCGGGCGCGAGCGGCGCCTTGGGCAGGAACATCGCATTCTCGTGCTCGCGGTTGATTCCCTGCACCACCTCCGGCTCACGCGCCCAGATCGTCACCGCCAGATCTTTGCGCGCCAGCAGATCGGCGAGGGTCGTCCCCCAGGCCCCTCCCCCGATCACGGCGACGCGTGGCGACGTGCTCATGGAAGGCCTTTACGGGTGCGAAACCGGCTCTCGGTGCCCGCCACGAGCCGCCGCAGGTTGGCGCGATGCGAGAACACGATGAGGGCTGCCACGCCCACGCTCGCCCAGAACGCCGGCGTCGCGGCGGGCTGGGTGAGCCGCACCCAGACGGGGAACGTGGCCGCCGCGACGACGGAGCTGAGCGACACGTAGCCCGTCAACCACAGGCTCCCACCCCACACCGGAAGGGCGATCGCGACGGCCAGGGGTGCCAGGGCCAGAAACACACCGAGGGCGGTGGCGACGCCCTTCCCTCCCTTGAAGGCGACGTAGGGGGAGAAGACGTGTCCCAAGATCGCGGCGACTCCCAGCGCGACCGCCGCCCACGAACCAACGCCCGCCCATTGCGCGAACAGGGCCACCGGGATGGCGCCCTTGGCGACGTCCACCAGGGCGACCGGGATCGCCCAGCCCCACCCCAGCACACGGTAGACGTTGGTCGCACCGAGGTTGTGGCTGCCGTGCGCGCGCAGGTCGATGCCCCGGGCGAGCCGGCCCGCCACGTAGGCGGTCGGGGTGGCGCCCAGCAGGTAGGCCGCTACGAGCCACAGGGCGAGCGTCACCGCCGCTCCTGACGTTTGCGGCGGAATTTGATGTTGACCGGGGCGCCGGTGAACGCCCACGCCTCTCGGAAGCCGTTCACGAGATAGCGGGAATACGACTCGGGGATCGCGTCGGGCCGATTGGCGATGATGGCGAACCGGGGCGGCGCGGTGCCGATCTGTGAGGCGTAGAACAACCGCACCGACTCACCCACCGGCTGTGGCGGCTGCTGGCGGGTGACCAGCGTCTCGAGCACGCGATTGACCTCGGCGGTCGGGACGCGCTTGCTCCGTTCTTCCGCCACGGTGACGATGAGGTCGAACAGCTTCGTGACCCGCTGACCGTTCTTGGCCGAGACGTAGAGAAACGGGATGAACCGGAGAAACGGCGCCTTCAAGGCCAGCTCTTCTTCCCCGCGCACGGCCGTGTTCGAGTCCTTCTCCTCGATCAGGTCCCATTTGTTGACGGCGACGATCACCCCGGCACCCCGCTCCCACGCATCACCGATGATCTTGAGATCCTGCGCGTGCATGCCGTCCAGCGCGTCGACCACGAGCACGCACACGTCGGCGCGCTCGATCGCCCGGGTGGTGCGCAGGGTGGCGTAGAACTCGACGTCGTCCTGGACCTTGCTGCGCTTGCGCAAGCCGGCGGTATCGATGAACACCAGGCGGCGCCCGGCGTGGTCGACAGGCGTGTCCACTGCGTCGCGCGTCGTGCCGGGCTCGTCGGCGACGACCATCCGCTCGCGTCCCAAGAGCCGGTTCAGGAGGCTCGACTTGCCGACATTGGGCCGCCCGACGATCGCTACCTGGACGGCGGTTTCGTCTTCCGCCCCGTCTCGCTCGGGCAGCATCTCCACGATCCGGTCGAGCAGATCGCCCGTGCTCTTCCCCACCGTCGCCGAAACGGGGAATGGATCGCCCAGGCCGAGCTCGTAGAACGCCACGTGGCGCTGATCGTCGGGGATCCGGTCCGCCTTGTTGGCGACCAGGAGCACCGGACGGTGCACGCCGCGCAGGTACTGCGCGATCTCCAGGTCGGCGGGATGCACGCCCTCGGCCACGTCCACCAGGAAGAGCAACACATCGCTCTCGGCCACCGCGGCCTCCACCTGGGCGCGAATCGCGCGGTTCAGGGCGTCGGAGGCACCGGGGACGAGGCCGCCCGTATCCACCAGCCAGAAGCGGCGTCCGTTCCAGTCGGCAGCGGCGAAATTCCGGTCGCGGGTCACGCCGGGCCGTGCGTCGACGATCGCTTCGCGCCGGCCGATGAGCCGGTTGAACAACGTCGACTTGCCGACGTTGGGCCGGCCAATGATGGCGACGGTCGGCGCGCCCCGCTTCACCGCCCTTCTCCCAGTGCGGATTGCGGATCACGGATTGCGGATTCGGAATCCGCCAACACATCGGCGAAGTCGTAGGACAGACGAATCTCCATCGGCACCTGGGCGGCGAGCGCGTGGGCGTCCAGGTCGTCCATGAAACGCAGATCGTCGTTCACCGCTTCGGCCGGCAGCAGGGCGAGATCGAGATCCGGCCGTTCCCGGAGCGCCCGGAGAAACGCCGCCCCGGGCAGCAACCCCGCCGTGGTCACCGAGGAGCCGAACAGGTCGTTCTGGAGCGGGAGGATCTCGAACGCACCGCCTGTCTCGCGCGCCAGCGTCTCGATTACCTGGGGCATCAGCGGCGCCATGGCGGTCCCGGTAGCGATGCCGACACGGCGCCCCGACCAGTCACCATATCGCCCCGCCGCGGCCGCGATTCGAGTCTGGAGGTAGCGCACGGCACCCACACCGTTTTCGCGCTGCTCGAAGTCCCCGTACCAGAGCGCCGGCGGAAGGGCCGCGTCCGCTTGGAGATACAGATCGTCCGCCCCGAAGCACCAGGGGTGCCCCCGCTCCGCCACCGCCCGCGCCGCCCAGCGATCCACGGTCCCGAGCGCGGCGCGGCACTGCTCCGCGCTCGGCGCCTGAACGAGATTGTGCTTGCTGTACTCGGTCAGCGCGACCGGCACGACCGACACCGACAACACCGCGGCGCCCAGCCCGTACAGGTCTCCCAACGTGCGCTCCAGCACCGCTCCGTCGTTCACGCCGGGGACGAGGACCACCTGCGTGTGGAACCGGATGCCGCGCTCGGCGAAGCGACCCAGCTGCCCCACGATCTCCGGGGCTTCCGGATTCCGCAGCAGCCAGCGACGCACGACGAGATCAGTCGCGTGGACCGAGACGTACAATGGCGACAGCCGGTACTCTGCGATCCGCGCTTCGTCCCAGGGCTTGAGGTTGGTGAGCGTCGCGAAGTTGCCGTACCGGAAGGAGAGCCGGTAGTCGTCGTCGCGGATGTACAGACTCTCGCGCATCCCGGTGGGATTGCCGTCCACGAAGCAGAAATCGCAGTGATTGGCACAGCGCCGGATCCGCGGCGGCTCGAGCGCGACCCCCAGCGGCATCCCTTCCGGCCGCTCGATGTCGCACTCCAACTCCTGACCCGAAGGCAGCCGGGCCCGCAGCACGAATGCGTCGTCCGCCGTGAGGAACTCCCAATCGAGGAAGTCCTCCAGTCGCCGACCATTCACACTGAGGAGCTCGGTCCCCGGCAGGAGGCCCAGCTCGGCGCCGATGGTGTCCGGCGCTACCGACGCGACGCGCAGCAAAACGGTTGCCCGATGGTTAAAGCGATTTCTCATGCCGAGCGTCGCAAACCCAACGCCGGCCGAAACTTGAGCAACCGATAATATCGCCTAGGTGACCCGGTAACGCCAGCCGACGATGCTCCGTCCGGCTCCCCGCACCTGGAATTGCTGGTTGCTCCCGGGCTGCAGCGCCGGCACGTCCACGGCCTGCGTGGCCATCACGGTCCCCCGGGTATCGAGCAGCTCGACTTGAATCACGAACGGCTTCGAGGCGGCGCTCCCCAGGTTCGAGGCGACACCCGTGAGGGTGGCTCCGGCGCTGTCCCCCACGAGGCTCGGCATGGAGATGTCCACGGAGAGCGACTCGGCCAGGGTGGCGTACACCTGGGCGGAGTCGCGGCGGCCGCGCAGATCCCAGGCCTGCGCCACGATGTGGAGGGCCATCTTGTTGCGCGGATCGATCGCGCCCAAGCGTTGGGCGATCTCCAGGGCGTTCGCGGTGTCCCTGGCGTCGAGGTACGCGCTCGCCAGCTCGGCCAGGGCGTTGCGATGATACGGGTTCCGTTGCAGCGCCAGGGCGTAGGCCCGGGTGCCCGGCCCCGGCAACCTGGCCTGCAACAGGCGCTGCCCCAGATCGTACAGATCCGAAGTCGATAGCTCGGCCGCGTGAGCGAACAATCCGTCGAACACGGCCGTAGCCTCCGCCTTCCGGCCCGCCTGGCTATAGATGCCTCCCAGCGCCGTGGCGGCTTCCATGTTGGCCGGATACGCAGCCACCAGCTCACGATAGGCGGCCAGGGAAGGCTCGAACGCCGTCTGGGCGGCCGTGCTGTCGGCACTCGCCCGCTGCCCCAGCGTTTCCCGCACGGCGCGGTCCCGCGCCACAGCGTCCCCCCGGGTGGTCGAGTCCCGGCTGAACGACTGCTGATCGGCCGGCGAGAGCCGCGCCCCCCGCGCGCGCCGCGACGCCGACGATTGCTGCATCCGGGCCAGTACCGTCGAATCGGCCGCGAGATACGGGGCGAGCGAGTCGCGGCTATAGCGCGTGTGCTGCCACTGCTGGACGGCCGGCGACCCCTGCAGCGTGCGGTACGCCAGCCGGGCGACGGTCAGCAGCGCGTCGCGTTTGGCGTCGGCGAACGTGCTGTCGGCGCCCGCGGCCCGCGCGGCCCGTCCGAGCACCGCCGCCGTGGAATCCAGCATGTTCCGCTCGGCATACAGATTCCCGAGCTGGAACAGTGGCCTGGGACTGGTCGGATCCACCGCGTACGCCAGGCGCAACAGCACCATGGCCGAATCCGCATTGCCGCCCTGCCAGATCGTGAGTCCCTGGTTCAGGGCTGCTTCGGACAACCGCCCGCGGTAACCGGCGATGTCCGACTTGCACTGCGGCGCCAGGGCTTCCGCCCGGTCGAAGGCCGTGTCCGCACCGGTCGCATCGCTCACTTCCGCGTAATACCGCCCCAGGTAGTACCAGGCCGCGGGATTGGCATCCTGCTTGTCGTCGCGAATCGAACGCACCAGGACGTCGCGCGACTGGGCCAGCATGCGGTCCCGCTGATTGGGCTGCTCGGCCGCGATCTTCAGGTCCAGCACCGCGCTGTTGATGCGGAAATGACCAGGCTCGATCGCACAGGGGGGCTGGGGACCGACCCATTTCTGCCCCGGCAACGCGGTGGCGCCGGCGAGGACCAGGCCGGCTGTGACGGCGGACAGGCGCATTGGACGCTCCTGAAACAGGGCTGGTGGCGTCGAATCTGCCTGCGCGCCCGGCACTGTCAATGCGTCACGATACCGAGCCGACACTCCGCCTCCGAAACCGCCGCAAACAACTGCTCGAACGACTCCATCGTGAACAACACTTCCTGAAACCGGTCGATCGCGAACGGTTGCGCCAAGACGGCGTCCAACGCGAACGGCCGGTGCTCGCAGTCGGGTCCGAGCGCGTTGGCCGCGTCCCCGTGGGATGAAATGAGCCCGCTGCCGTACACTTTGACCTCGCCCGCTTCTCGGATGAGGCCGAACTCAACGGTGAACCAGAAGAGGCGCGCCATGGCCTCGACGTGCTCGTCCGTGACCGCAGCGCTCGCGGCCCGCCCGAAGCGCTGCAGGAAGTCGGCGAACACCGGGTGGGTGTGCAGCGGAACGTGCCCGAAGACATCGTGGAAGATGTCCGGCTCCGGAAGGTAGTCGAGGTGGCTGCGAGGCCGGACGGTGACCGTCGTGGGAAAGCGGCGTTGCGCGAGGCACCGGAAGAACTCCTGGGCCGGCAGGAACCCCGCGACGGGAACGGCGGCCCACCCGGTGCGGGCCCCGAGGCGAGCGTTCACATCGGCAAGGTCGGGCACCTGATCGCGACGGAGGCCGATGCGGGCGGACCCTTCGAGAAAGAGCCGGCTCCCGGTGTGCTCCAAGACGGCCATGCGCCGTTCGTACAGCAGGCGCCAGACGGCGTGATCCTCAGGGGTGTAGGCAGCCCAATCCTGCTCGATGAAGAGCTCCGGAGCAACGCGCATATCTCCCTCCCTTCCTGGGGGCACAAAAAAGACGGCCCGTGATCGCTCACGGGCCGTCGGGATCGCTCAGCGGTGCGTTCAGCGTATCAGCACGCAAGCCCCCAGCGCCGGCCCGTGACACGGGTTGGACGATAGGAGTAGGCGTAGCTGCGCTGGTGCATGCTCATCGGTCAGAGCGGGCGATGGGATTCGAACCCACGACGTCCAGCTTGGGAAGCTGGCATTCTACCCCTGAATTACGCCCGCGAAGCCGCTCCCGGCAAAATGCCTGATTCGCTCACCGACGTCAACGTCGGGCCGCTCCATCGTCTCACCAGGAGCACAATCGAGCGTGACCGGCGCAGCAGTCGCCGGTCACGCCCTCGACGCTGTCAGGCGGTTCAGCTCTTCCGGTAGCGCCAGGCGACGATCCCCGCCCCGATGGCCTGGAGCTGAAACGCATGATTGGCCCCCTCCGGGATCGCCGGCACATCGAGCGTCTGCGACGCGACGACCGTGCCGCTCGCGTCCAGAAACTCGACGGTGAGCGAAAGCGGAGTACTCGGCACCGGATGGAAGTTCGTGACCAACCCGCTGAGACTCGCGCTCTGCTCGCCTGGTGCGAAACTCCCGACGTTGACATCGAACGGCAGCAGCGAATCCGCCAAGGTCACGTAGTGCAGCGCTGAATCACTGCGGCTGTTGAGCTGCCACGCCTGTGCCACGAGCCGCACGGAATTCCGGTTCAGCGGATCCACCGCCATCAGGCGCTGGCTGACCGGGAGCATCTTCTCCGACTGCCGCAGAGCGAAGTAGGCGTTGGACAGGTTGTACAGCCCATCGCGGCTTTGCCCGTTGCGGGCGAGCCCCGCTTCGAACGCCTGCGCCGCCAGCTTGTAGTTTTCCGCAGCTGCCGCGTCGCGGGTCTTCATCGCATCGCGCGCCACCGAATCGCATTGCGCCGTGATGCCCCGTCGCTGCAGGGGGGTCAGCCCGGTCCGGCCGGCGACACGCTGCCGGCGGCAGTCCGAGCTCACGTGCACGGTGTCCGGAATCGGCGGCGCGGCGTTGTAGATCGAAACGCCCGCATTGAACAGATTGATCGGATCCATGGAATCGGCGTGGGCGATGATGTGGGCGTAGACCGCCATGGCCGAATCCTTGTGACCGCTGGACGACAGCACGTCTGCCAGCCGCGCCAACGCCTGGGCGTCGAGCGGCGCGTCCTTCAAGTATTCCGTGTAGGCCGCGGCGGCGGAGTCATAGGTATGGGCCGCATAGAACGCATTGCCCATGTTGAACATCGCGTCCTTCTTCTCCCGGACGAATTTTGGGTCGCTCGAGGCTTCCACGGCCCGCCGGAAGTACTTGGCGGCGGAATCGTAGCGAGTGAGCGTAATGGAATCGTAGGCCGCCCGGGCCGACGAGTCCGGCAGATCGGGATGCATCCGGCGGAAGACCGAGTCCGGGAGGAAGGTCGCGGGCGGCATGTTGAAGAACGCGGTGGCCAGGGTCGAGAACGCCTGGGGCTCCGCGTCGTAGATGACGGCCGCCCGCCGCAAGGCCGCGATGGCGGAATCGTATTGTTCCGCACTCAAGGCCGCGACGCCCGCGTTGAACGCCGGCACCCACAGCGAATTGCGGCGCCAGAAGAGCATGTCGTCCTTGCAGGCAGGGAACAGCGCTTCCACCTTCCGGAAGGCCGAGTCCGCTCCCACCGCGTCGTTGCGTACGATGTAGTAGCGCCCGAGATAGTACCAGGCCGCCGGGTTCTTGTCCTGTCCGTTCGTGGTGAGCGCCTGCACCAGCGCGCGGTTCGCGTCGCGCAGGTCCCGTTCCCGAACGTCGTCGAACCGCGTCTCGGCCGCGTTCCTCAGGTACAGCAAGGCGCTGTTCACCAGAAAGTGCCCCGACTTGAGGTCGCACTTGGGCTGTACCCAGTGCCCCTGACCGGTGAGCACCGGGGCGAGCACGAGGCTTCCGAGCATCAGGCCGATGAGCTGCTTGCGCATGGGTGCAATCACTCCTTGGCGTTCGCGATCAATTCCTCGGCGCCGCGCTGTGCGGCGCGCGCCACCTCGAGCGGCGCCTGGCCCAGCGCCAGGGCCGCTGCGAGCACGTCCTCATATTCCGGCTTCACCCGGGGAGGGCTCCCCCCTTGTCCTTCGAACACTTTCACCCGTACCCGCACATCGTCGCCCAGCCGCACCGTCACCTGCCGCCGCGCCACCGTCATCCGCTCCGCCCGCGTGCGGCGGACGCCGGCGGTCGTGCTGTGCCGGAACAACGCCGCGGTGACCGACGCCACGGCCGATTCCGCCACCACGATCTCGCACCGGAATCCGATCCGGCCCTTCTTCATCTGCACCTGCCACGTCTGGACGTCCAGCGCGCCCGCCGCGAGCAACGCCTGACGCAGCGGCTCGACGTACTCGGGACTCAAGTCATCCAAGTCGGTCGCGAGGACCGACACTTCACCTGCTTCCGCCGCGGGCTCGGCCAGGAAGATGCGCAGGGCGTTCGGGTAGTGCGTCGGATCGCGCGTCCCAGCCCCCCATCCGCCCGCGATCAGCCGCCACCGCTCGGGGGGCGGGCCCGCCGAGAGCACCCGCAGCAGGACCGCACCGGTCGGCGTCGTCGCTTCCCCTTCCGCGGGACCGCCGATGGCCAGCTCCATTCCCTCCAGCAGCAACGCGGTGGCGGGAGCCGGCACCGGCAGCTGCCCATGCGCCGCCGCGACCCACCCCGTCCCTACCGCTATGGGACGATGGTAGATCGCATCTACCCCGAGACGCTCGAATCCCTCGATCGACCCGACGATGTCGAGCACCGCGTCGACCGCCCCCACCTCATGCAAGTGCACCCGCTCCGGCGCCACACCGTGCACTTGCCCTTCAGCGGTCCCGATGGCGCGGAACGCTCCCACCGCGCGTTCCTTCACCCAGCCCGACAGCGGCGCCTGCTCGACCAGCCGCACCAGGTCGGCCACGTGCCGCCCGTGGGGCTGCTCGGGAATTGCGAACTCCACTTGCTTACACCCGACCGCGCCGCGCTGCACGTCCCGAATCGAGACGCCCACCCCGTCGAGTCCCAGCCGCCGCGGCAATTCCTCGAGCCAGCCGGGCGGGAGTCCCAAGGAGATCAGCGCCCCGAGCGTCATGTCGCCGCTGATTCCGGCGCAGGGGTCAATCACCGCAATAGGCATAGCCGAAGTCACGAAATATAAACGGGTTAGCCCCGGTACAGCCACCCAGCGCCGGTATTGAAGAGAACCACCGTTTCCTGGGCTCGGAGCGCCCCGCGCGCGAGCAACGCCCGAGCCGCCGCGAGTGTGGCGCCCCCTTCGGGCGCGGCATCGATTCCCTCGATGATCTGGAGACCCCGCGCCCCCGCTTCGAGCTCCGCATCGCTGACCGCGACGGCCCCGCCACCGCTCTCGCGCAGGGCCGCCAGCATCAAGCGGTCGCCCAGCGGGCCCGGCACGCGCAATCCCGCCGCCACCGTCCGCGGGTCCGGCCAGGGCGTGCAGCGCTCCGCGCCGCCCTCGAATGCGGCGACCACCGGGGCGCACCCGCTCGCCTGCACCGAGTACATGCGCGGCAGGTCGCCCGAGATCCACCCCGCCTCACGCAGCTCGCCGAACGCCTTCCACATGCCGATCAACCCGGTCCCACCTCCCGTGGGGTACACGATCGCCGCCGGCACCGTCCAGCCCAGCTGCTCCGCCAGCTCCAACCCCAGGGTCTTCTTGCCTTCGATGCGGTATGGCTCGCGCAGTGTGGAAACGTCGACCGCGCCGCTCTCGACGGCATAGGCCCGCGCCGCTTTGCCGCAATCCCCGATGTGCCCTTCGAGCAGGACGAGTTCGGCGCCGAAGCTCCGAATCTGCGACACAATCGTGGACGGCGTCGTCGCGGGAGCGTACACCCGGGCCGCCGCGCCGTCGCGCGCCGCGTACGCCGCCAGCGCGACCCCCGCGTTGCCCGCGGTCGGCACCACGAAGCGCTCTGCGCCGGCGTGGCGCGCGCGGGTCACCGCGGCCGCCAGCCCACGCGCCTTGAACGATCCGGTGGGGTTCACCGACTCGTCTTTGACCAGCAGTCGCTCGAAGCCGTAACGCGCCGCCAGCCGAGGCACCTCGAGCAGCGGTGTCCCCCCCTCCCCGAGCGTCACCTCCCGCTCCCCGTCCGTCAGGGGCAGCCACTCCCGATAGCGCCACATGGTCCAGGGACGCGTCGCCATCGCCGACTTCGCGGCGGGTGTCGGGCGGGTGGCGTAGCGCACCAGATACGGCGACCCGCACGCTGGGCACACGCCGGGGAGGCCATCCGCACCACGCGCTGCGCCGCAGCCCGAGCACTCCAGCGACCAGGGGAAGGCCGTCACCGGCGCTCCAACCGGTCGAG
Organism: Gemmatimonadota bacterium; assembly: GCA_041484445.1. Classification (GTDB taxonomy): domain Bacteria; phylum Gemmatimonadota; class Gemmatimonadetes; order Gemmatimonadales; family GWC2-71-9; genus DASTHG01. Next base: position 19,611 of record JBGPHP010000002.1, on the reverse strand, counting down.
AATCCGCTCCGCCAGGCGATGCGAGAATCCCGGGAGCGAGGCGATCTCATCCCGTGTGGCTGTCCGCACTCCCGCCACGGAACCGAACCGCTCGAGCAGCACGCGGCGTCGGTTCGGGCCTACCCCGGGGATCGTCAGCAGCTCCGAGGTGATGATCCGTTTGGCGCGCCGATTCCGGCTGTAGCTGACGGCGAAGCGATGTGCCTCGTCCCGGGCGCGCTGCAGCAGCTTGAGGGAGGGACTCCGGCGCGACAGCCGCAGCGGATCCGCGCGGCCTGGGAGGTACACCTCTTCCTCCCGCTTGGCGAGACTCGCGAGCGGCAGGGCCGCCGCTCCCGCTGCCGCCGCGGCCGCCAGCGCGGCCGACAGCTGTCCCCGCCCGCCGTCCACGACCACCAGATCCGGCAGCGGTTTCTGCTCCTCCAGCCGGCGCCGTACGAACCGCGAGACCACCTCGTGCACCGCGGCGAAATCGTCCTGTTGCGGTCCCTTGATGCGGAAGCGGCGGTATTCGGCCTTCTTGGGACGTCCCGCCTCGAACCAGACCAGCGATCCGACGGTGTCTCGGCCCTGGTTCGTGGAGATGTCGATGCACACGAACGCGCGCGGCACGCTCGCCAACCCGAGGTCGCGCCCCAACGCGTAAACGGGGTCGGCGGCGCGCTCCTCCACGTCGAACGACTCCAACAACAGGCTCTCGAGCAGGTGCCGGGCGTTCTGCTCGGCCAGCTCGACCAGCTTGGCGTTGGTGCCGCGCTGCGGGGTATGCCAGTCGACCGCCGGTGACAGGGCCCGCAGTCCCTCCAGATCTTCAGGAACGAACGGCAGCAGCACCCGGGCCGCGCGCGCCTCGAGCGGCAGGTAGAACCGGACCAGGAACGCCGCCAGCACGGTCGCCTCAGGCTCGCCGCCCGCGCGCTCCAGGAAGCGGTGCTCGCGGGCGATGAGGCGTCCGTCGCGGATGCGGAGGATCACGCCGCACGCATCGTCCCCGTCGCGCGCCAGGCCGATGACGTCGGCGTCACCGCCGCCCACCCGCTCAACGGTTGGCGGCCGCTCCACCTGCTCGAGCCACTGGAGGGCGTCCCGCAGCTGCGCCGCCCGCTCGAAATCGAGCTCGGCCGATGCGGTCTGCATCCGCTCCCGCAACCGGCTGCGCACGTCCAGCGTTTTCCCCTCCAGAAAGAGCAGCACGTCGTCGATCATCAGCCGGTAGTCGGCCTCGGACTGGTAGCCGACGCACGGCGCCCGGCAGCGCTCGATGTGATAGTCGAGACAGGGCCTGGCCGGGGCGTCGCCCGGGAGGTCGTAGTGGCAGCTGCGCACGGTGAACAGCCGGCGAATGATGCTGAGGGTCTGCCGCAACGTCCCGACGTCGGTGTAGGGACCGAAGTAGCGCGCCCCTTCGAGCTGGATGCGGCGCACCACCAGTACCCGCGGAAACGGCTCCCCCACTGTCACGGCGATCCGGGGATAGCTCTTGTCATCCCGCAGCCGGATATTGAAGCGCGGCTGATGCTCCTTGATCAGGTTGTTCTCGAGCAGCAGCGCCTGCGCCTCATCCGGCACGATAATCGTCTCGAGGTCCGCGATCTGGGCGGCGAGGGCGGCCCGCTCGGGCGTGTCCTGATGATCCGGCGCGAAATAGGCGGGCACCCGGCTCCGCAGACTCTTCGCCTTACCGACGTAGAGCACGTCGCCGCCCGAGCTCTTCCACAGATACACGCCCGGGCGGTCCGGAAGCGCGGCGAGTTTTCGGGCGATCAGTGCAGGGACTTCCATAGACGGGCGGCGTCGGGGTGCTGCAGCACCAGGGTGCAGCCGAAGTAGACGGCCCCAAAGATACACACGACGACCAGGGCCAACGGAATCGGCGCCAGGCCGGCCGCCAGGTGCGCGGTGACGACCCCTGCCCCACTCGCCGCGAGGGCCGAGACCAGCGATCCCGCGAAGGCACGCCAATCCCGCCCGCTCATCACGGTCCCGATGCGCCGATCCAGGTCGTTGAGATGGAGCACGACATTCACCCACGCCCCCAGCGACGAACCGAGCGCGATACCCGCCGGCCCGTAGCGATGCATGAAGACGTAGGCGAGCGCACTGGAGAGGAGGACCGAAAAGGCGGCGATCTTCACCGGCGTGCGCGTGTCCCGCAGCGCGTAGAACCCCGACGCGAACAGTTTCACGGTCGCCTGCCCCATCAGTCCGATCCCGTACGCCGCCAGGACACCCCCGACGAGCGCCGTGTCATCCGCGTCGAACCGCCCGGTCTGGAACAGCGCGGCGACGAGCACCGGCCCGAGAGCGGCGAAGAGAAACGACGACGGCACCACGAAGTAGGTGATGCGGCGGAATCCCGCGGCGATCCGACCGCGCAGCTGTTCGTTGGGCGCGGCGGCGATCGCGTCGCGCGACAGATCGGGCAGCGACACGGCCGCGACCGACACCCCGAACACGCTGATCGGCAGAATCTGAATCAACTGCGCGTATCCGAGACTGGAGACGCCGGCATTGCCTGCGAACGACCCGAGCAGCGTATCGATGAGCCCGGAGATCTGCGCCACGCCGGCGCCGAGCACGACGGGAACCCATGCCAGGAGTACCTCGCGCACACCGCCCACACGAGCCGAAAAGCGCAGGGCGATGCCTTGCAGCAGCGCCCAGCAGGCCGGGAGCTGCACGGCGACCTGCAGCACGCTGCCGGCAACGGTCCCCCAGGCCAGCGCGAGCGCGAGCCGGTACAACCTCGTGTCCGGTGGCAGGGCGGGCGTCACCACCCAGGTGGCGGCCCCGACCAGGGCCGCGATTCCCGCCACGTTCCACAGGACCGGGGCGGCATAGGGCAAAAAGAAGCGGCGGTGCGTGCTCAGGATTCCCAGACACCAGGCGGAAATCACCATCACGCCCGTCATGGGGAACAGGATGCGCACCAGCACGATCGTGAGGTCGCGCCGCGGGGCGTCGAAGCCGGCAGCCACGGCCGTCGTGATCGCGGGGGCGAGCGCGATCCCCAGCACCGCCAGCACACCGGTGGCGAGGAGCAGCAGGCCGAGGACCGCGCCGGCCAGGGCACGGGCGGCGGTCCGATCCCGTTCGTGCAGCGACGCGTACACCGGGATGAAGGACGCGGACAGCGTCCCCTCGCCCAGCAGATTACGGATCGTATTGGGGATCTTCAGCGCGGCCCGGAAGGCGTCCGCAGCCGCCGTGTGATTGCCGAAGTAATAGGCGAACACCCGCTCGCGGACATACCCCAGCACGCGGGTGAGCAAGATGCCGGCGGCCACCTGCGCGGCATGGCGGCCGCCGGAGTCGGCGGGACCGGCGGCGGCCACGGACTAACTGCCGGAGGATCCCGGAGTCTTCGGCTTCTCGAGCAGCCGCTGCACGAACTGCAGCTCGTCCTTCATGCCGGTGAGCGATCGATGCAGCTCCTCCACCTCGCCTTCCAGCAGATCGACCTTGCGGTGCAGCTCCCCCAGCTCCCCGGTCCCCGGGGCGCCGCCCTCGAGCCGCCGGGCGATCGAGCGACCCAGCGGCGAATCGACTAGGATCGCCACGATCGGGATCATCAGGGCGACGAAGACGAGGAGGACGATGGCGATACTGATCATGCCGACAACCTAAGAACCCGCCGTCCCGCGCGCTACTTCATCCATCAGTGCGTCGAGCAACGGCGGCCCGTAACGCACCGCCATCGATGCGTAGGTGAGGGTGCGCTCCTGCGGTGCGCCTTCCGGGTACAGCGCGGCCCGCGCCCGTGTCAGCTGGCCGACGAGCGAATCGCTGGTGCGCTTCAAGCTGGCCACGAGCTTCTTCTCGATCTCGCGCATACCCGACAACGCGGCGTTGCGTGCTGATTCTACCGTGCGCTCGAGCGTGGGGTCGACCTTCGCGACTCCACCCGAGAGACGGCCGTAGGTCGTCTGCAGATCGCGCTGCATCCCCTCCAGCGCTTCGGCGACGTCCGTTGGCAGCTGATCCCGCACGAGGCGCGATTCCACCGCCCCCGCGGGTCCGGCGAAGTCCTCCGGCTTGAGCCCGTATTTCTCGAGCACCTTCTCCACCCGGTTCTCCACCAGCACTCCGGACCACCGGGGCACCGGCGTTTGCGGCGTCACCGCGAGCGCCCGGTAGACCGGCGCAGCATCCGGCAGGTAGCCCAGCTCGCCCGGCCCCGCCACGTACGCCACGGTGGGCCACAACGCCGCTTCCACCACCGGACGGAGCAAGACGTTGGGCGAAAGCCGCTCGGGAGCGTCCGCGGCCAACCGCTCGAGCGCGGCGCGGTCGAAGCGCTCTCCACTGCGCCGCGCCACGAACTGATCGCCGTCGCGGCGCAGCCGGTCGCGGCCCTGGGATGCTTCGACCAGCACCGGGCTGAGGCCGTCGTCCAGCGTGAGATCGAGGGCGCGCAGCAGCCAGGGCGCCATCTCCCGCTTCGCCTCCGGCGCGTAGGGCCGCGTCACCGCCACCCCGCGCGCGCCCAGCAGCGCGTGCAGCGCGTCGGCGAACGCGTCCGCCAGGCTCGCCTCGGGACGATACGCCGTGCCGAGCCACGACAGGACCTCTTCCTTGAACTCGCTGTCGGGCGTTTCGGCCCGGAGCCGGGCGAGCGCCTCCTGGATGTCCGGACCACAGGTCTCCCGCGCCATGGGCCACGCCGGGGCCTCCGGCGCCCGCTCGCGCAGCACGATGCGCACGGGCATCCCCGCCGCGTTGAGGACGGTGGCGTGGTTGGCTTCCTGGAAATCGTGATCGTCGCCGGCGACCCAGAACACCGGAACGACCGGTACGTGCCACTCCCGTTCGAGCCGGGCCGCGAGGGCCACCGCCGAGAGCGCCTTGTAAACCGTGTAGAGCGGCCCGGTGAACAGCCCCGGCTGCTGGCCGGTCGTCACCACCAGCACCTCGCCCGCCGCCAGTCGATCGCGTCCCGGACCGGGCAGTGTCGTGGCCAGGAGCGACGCCGCGACGCGGCGGGGCGGCATACGGCGCAGGCTCGCCGGCGCCGGGGCCGGCGCGATGGGTGTCGCGACAATGCGGGAGATCACTGCCGCACCGCCACGAGAATCGCACGGGGCGCGTCGACGGCCATCGGGCGGCCGTCGTAGTCCCCGAACCGCTCGACCACGACCAGCCCGGCGTCGCGCAGCAACGTTTCGAGCTCCTGCGCATTGAACAGACGCACCCGCTCCTGGAAACTCCGGTTCTCCGCCCGCAGCTCGATTTCCTTCACGACGTAGCGCCCCTCCTCGCTGAAGCGGCGCCGCACCCGGGCGCCCCCGTCCCCATCGGAGATCTCCTCGCTGTCGCGCCGCAGCGTCCGCCGCACCTGATCGGCATTCAGGTAGTCGAGGACGAACCGCCCCTCGGGCTCCAGCACCAGCGCCACCTGACGCAACACCTGCCCGTGCTCGGCATCGGAGCGGAAGTAGCCGAACGACGTGAACAGGTTGACCACCAGCCCGAAGCTGCCGGCGCGGAACGGGAGCTCCCGCATGTCCCCACGCACGAGGTACGCCCGGGTGCGCTGCCGCGCACGGTGCAGCATCGCCGGTGAGAGGTCGAGGCCGACCACCCTCGCGCCCACGCCCTCCAGCTCCGCGGCGTGGCGCCCGGCCCCGCAGGCCAGGTCCAGGACGGCGCTGCCGGGGCGCCAGGGTGCCACGCGGTGGATCAGCTCGACGGCGCGCCGCGCATCCTCCGAATCGCGGTGCGGGTACAGGGCGTGGTACTCCTCCCCGAACCACTGCTCGAACCACTCGGTCATTCGCCGAACACGTCCGCTTGGAAGACGTAGAGCTCGCAGTCCGGTCGGCGCCAGGCGTCGTCCGCCAGGCCCGCCTTGCGGCACACGGCCACGAGCAGCGCCGCCGCGTCCCAGCGCTGCTCGGTCGCGACCTGGGGCAGGAGGAGCCCCTGCCGCCGGCCGCGCCGCACCATCACGCCGTCGCGTCCGGGCTCGATGCCCGCGGGGTCCGCGACGCCCATCCGCGTCGGCTCCGACAGTACGGAGATCTCGAGCCGCAGCTCGTCCAGCTCCTCCCGGAGCACGGGGGGAAACCGCGGATCTTCGGTGGCGGCGAGCATGGTGACGCGCCAGACCACTTCGGCCAGCGGGCGATCGGGGGCGACGTGACCGATGCAGCCGCGCAGCGCTCCGCTGTGTCGCAGCGTGACGAACGCCCGCCCGGGCCGCTGGAGGGCCCCCGACTCCGACAGCTCCTCCGGCTGCGCCGCACCGCTCAGCACCGCCTGCAGCGCCTGCCGGGCCACCCGGAGCAGCGCCCGCCGCTCCTCGTCTCCCAGCTCAGGACCCGCGATGGTAGGGCTCCCCCCGCCGGATGGTGAACGCGCGGTACAACTGCTCCAGCACGACGACGCGCGCCAGCTCGTGTGGAAACGTGAGCGGCGACAGGCTCCAGACGCGCTCGGCCCGGCCCACGAGGCTCGCGGGCAGCCCGTCGGCGCCGCCGATCGCGAGTGCCACGTCCCGCCCGTCCTGGTCCCAGCGCGCTGTGCGCCGGGCGAGCTCGGTCGAGCTCCAGCTCTCGCCCCGGCGCGACAGTGCGACAAGGCGCGCTTCCCCGGGGATGGCCTCGGGCAAACGCGCCTCGTCCTTCACTTCTCGTTCTTCGACCCGCGCGTAGCGCCGTAGCCGCTTCAGGTACTCATCACACGCCGCCCGGAGCCCCACGTTCTTGAGGCGCCCCACCGCGACGAGGTGATAGCGCATCAGGCATACATCCCGCGGAGCCGGTGCATCGTGGCCACCCGGTCGATCGCCAGCATGTAGGCGGCGATCCGAGTGCTCACCTTGTGCTTGTCCGCGAGGGTGACGACTTCCTTGAAGGACCGCGTGATGATCGCTTCCAGCCGGCGGTTGACCGTGTCTTCGTCCCAGAAGTACCCGCCGCGGTCCTGCACCCACTCGAAGTAGCTCACCGTCACCCCGCCGGCATTGGCGAGGATATCGGGGATCACGAAAACCCCGTTCTCCTCCAGGATCTTGTCGGCACCGGCCGTGGTCGGCCCGTTGGCGCCCTCGCAGATGACCTTGGCCTTGATCTTCTTCGCGTTCTTGCTGGTGATGACGTTTTCCAGCGCGGCCGGCACCAGCACGTCGCAATCGGACGTGAGCAGCTCGTCGTTCGTGATCGCTTCGCCGCGCGGATACCCGGTGAGCTGGCGGTGCTCCCGCGTCCACGCCAGCACGTCGGGAATGTCGAGCCCCTTGGCGTTGAACAAGCCGCCCGACTTGTCCGTCACCGCCACGATGGTCGCACCTTCCTTCGCCAGGAGATCGGCGGTGACCGATCCGACGTTCCCGAACCCCTGCACCGACACACGGGCCTTGGCGAGCGACATGCCGAGCCGGGCGAGCGCATCACGGGTGACGAGCATGCACCCCCGCCCCGTCGCCTCCCGCCGCCCCAGCGATCCCCCCATCTCGACGGGTTTCCCGGTGACGACCGCCGTGACCGTGTGGCGATGGTGCATGGAGTAGGTGTCCATGATCCACGCCATGACCCGCTCGTTGGTGTTCACATCGGGCGCGGGGACGTCGGAGTCGGGGCCCAGCGTCTCGATGATGCTCGAGGTGTAGCGCCGCGTGACCCGCTCCAGCTCGGCCATGGACATGGTGAACGGATCGCAGACCACCCCGCCTTTGGCTCCCCCGAAGGGGATGTTCACCACCGCGCACTTCCACGTCATCCAGGCCGCGAGGGCTTTCACCTCCTCGAGGGTGACGTTCAGGTCGAAGCGGATGCCACCCTTCGCCGGGCCACGCGAGGTGTTGTAGAGCACCCGGTACCCCGTGTAGACCTCGACCTCTCCGTTGTCTCGGCTCACCGGGATAGACACGATGATCTGCTTCTCAGGATTGCGAAGCACTTTGTAGAGGCCGGGATCGAGATTGAGCAGCTTCGCGGCGTGATCGAAGCGCTCCATCATCGATTCGAACGGGTTTGTTTCGGAGAGGAATCGGTCCTTGTCGGGACGAATCACGTCTTGGGGCTCGGTCTTGGAGGCAGTATCGGTCATGGGTCGTGGTTGGTGGTGTCGACGCTCGCCTGCACGGGAGCGGCGAGCACGCGGTCCAGCGCCTGGACGACGGCCCCGCCATTCCGCTCCCACGTCCACTCCAGCTCCGCGACCAGCGGTTCCGGCCCTTCGGCCGGCCACAAGGCACGCAGCTTCACAGCGTCCTTTTCCGTGACCACAAGATAACCGCCGCCGGCCGCCAGCCGCACGAGGCGCTGAACGTCGGCCGCATCGTACTCGTGATGGTCTTGGTACGCCGTGAGTTGCACGGTAGCGCCCGAAGCCCGGACCTGGACCGCGAAACTCTCCGGATCAGCGATGGCGGCCGCCGCGAACACCTGCTGTCCCCGCAGCCCATCCAAGGATATTCGCGTGCCCGAGCGCATGCCGACGAGCTCTCGCAGGTCCAGCCGTGCCTGGGCGACGGTCGCCGCGGGCCAGCGGGCGGCCAGGCGGTCGGCCAGGGCACGGGCGCTCTCGGCGTCCGCGCGTTTGCGCGTCACGACCAGGATGTCCGCCCGGCCGAGGGCGCCCCGGGGCTCGCGCCACGGACCCGACGGTAGCGTCCAGGGGGAGAGTCGTTCCTGCTCGACCGCGAGGACCGCGATATTGAGGTCTCGCGTCGCCGCCAGCAGCTGGAAGGCGTCATCGAGCACCAGCACGTCGGCTCCGCCACGCCGGGCCGCCGCACCGCCGGCGGCGCGATCCGGATCCGCCACCACGATGGCCGTCGGCACCAGGCGCTGGTGCACCAGCACTTCGTCGCGCCCGTAGCCGCGCAGCAGTATCCCGGGCCGGCGCCCCGCCTGGACGCAATACGCCGCGACCCACGCCGCCAATGGCGTCTTTCCCGTCCCGCCGACCGACAGGTTACCCACCGCGATCGCCGGGAGCGGCAGCGCTCGCGCACGCACCAGGCCGTAGCGATACGCCGCGGCGCGGAGCGAGACGACTCCGGCGTAGATCCCGGACAGCGGGAGCAGCCCCGCCCGGACCACACGCGCCTTCCAGCTCCGGCGGCGCCAGAGGCGCCGCACCAGACGGACCCGCCAATCGGTGGCCATCAGCTCGCGGCTGCGATGGCGTTCAGTCCGCGCTCCACGGCCTCCATGCCGCTGCGCAGGCCGGCTTTCCCGGGGCCGATGCCCAGGGGCGCACCGTAGGTGACGTCGATGGTGGCGAACGGCTGCGGGATGCAAAACCGGTCCCAGCTCGAGAGCCACCAGGCGCGCGATGGCCGCGCCGTGGCGGGCACGACCGGCACTCCGGCGTGCTGTGCGGCGGCGACGATCCCGGGTTTCACCCGCTCTGCCGGTCCGCGCGGCCCGTCGGGCGTGATCGCCACGACGCCACCCGCCTGCAGAGCCCGGACGACCCCGAGCAGCCCGACCTCGCCTCCCCGCTGCGTGGACCCGCGCACGAATCGATACCCCCACCGCTCCGCCAGCGTGGCCAGCAGACCGCCGTCGCGATGCCGGCTGATGAGGAGCACCATCCCCTCGTGGCGGTGGAGAAACAACAGCGGCAGAATGCGGCTGTGCCACAGTGCGAAGACGAAGGGCCGCTTCGCGTCGTACAGCACCTGCGGATGCTCGCGGCCGGTTTCGCGGAAGCGCCAGGTGCGCGCCAGGAGCCCCACCAGGACGAACCCGACCGAGGTGAACAGCGGCTCCGCCCAACGCAGTCTCACCGCGCCAGCTCCAGGGCGAGCCGCGCGACGCGCTCCGCCGCCCCCGGGGGACCGAGCCGCTCGCGCACGCGCGCCAAGCCGGCGCGCTGCCGGCGCGTGACGGGATTCGCGGGATCGAGCAGGGGCAGCACGCCTTCCGCCAGCGCCTGGGGCCGCGCGGCGCCCTGCAGCAGCTCCGGACACACGAGCTCGCCGGCAACGAGATTCACGAGACCCACCCAGGGGACCTGCAGCACGCGCATCGCGATGAAGTTGGAGACCGGGTGCAGCCGGTAAGTGATCACCATGGGGAGGTCGGCGAGGGCCGCCTCGAGGGTTGTCGTACCCGACTTGCAGAGCCCGGCGTCGGCGGCCGCGAATACCAGTCCGGGGTCCCCCATCGCGATGTGCATCGACCCGGCGTCCGGGTAGCGCGCGACCGCGGTACCCGCGACCACGACCTGCACCTCGGGACGCGCCGCGACCACCCGGCGGGCTGCCTCCCGAGCCACGGGCCAGATGCGGCGGACCTCCTGCGTGCGACTTCCCGGAAAGACGCCGAGCGTGGGACGATCGGGTTCCAGACCGAGGGCTCGCCGCGCCTCCGCACGGGACGGCGGCGGCGGACGGTCTTTCAACGGATGCCCGACGAACGTGGTCGGCACGCCCCGCTCGCGAAAGAACGGCTCCTCGAACGGCAGGATCACGGCCAGCTGGCGCACGGCGGCCGCGAGCCGGCGCACCCGGCCCGCGCCCCAGGCCCACAGCTGCGGCGCGATGTAGTACAGGACTGGCACGCCCGCCGCCGCGGCGGCAGCCGCTGCGCGCAGGTGATAGCCCGGGTAGTCCACGAAGATCGCGACGTCGTAGCGGCCGGCCTGAAACGCGCTGCGCGTTCGCCGCAGCAGGCGATAGTGGCGCGGGATCCCTTCCAGTGCCTCGACGAAGCCGACGACCGAGAACGCCTCCATCCGGTCGAGCACGCGGGCACCGGCGGCCGCCATTTGTGGACCCCCGAACGCCTCGATCGAGATGTCGGGCACCAGGCGGCGCAGCGCGGCGATCACCGGCGCCGTATGCGCGTCCCCCGACGGCTCACCCGCGGAACAATAGACCCGCGGTCCGCCGCTCACGGCTTCATGGCGGCGAGCGGCGATGCCTGGATCGCATCCGCTACGCGCCATGCCAGCGCCAGCGCCTGCGCTCCGGCTGCCCCCGACACCACGACCTCACTCTCTCCGCGTACGGCTCGCAGGAAACTCTCGAGCTCGAGCTTGAGCGGTTCCGCCTCCGGTGCCTCGAGCCGCACCGCTTCGACGATGTCCTCGATGCGCCCCGCGCCCATTTCCTGCCATCCGGGCTTCAGCTGGTAGAAACGCCCGCTGCCCTGTGCCAGGTCGAGCGAGAAATAGCCGGTGGGCTGGAAGATCCGGAGCTTGCGGGTGCGTTCCCGGGAGATCCGGCTGGCGGTCACGAGCGCCACGGCGCCGTTGGCGAATTCCACGCGCGCGTTGGCGATGTCCACGTGCGGGGTGAGCACCGGCACGCCGGTCGCCCGGACCTCGTGCACCTCGGACCGCACCAGCTCGAGGATCAGGTCGAGGTCGTGGATCATCAGGTCGAGGATCACGGCGACGTCGGTCCCGCGCGGTTGGAACGGAGCCAGCCGCTCGGTCTGCAGGAACCGCGGCTCGGCCAGGTAGGGAGCGGCGGCGCGCACGGCGCGATTGAACCGCTCGACGTGCCCCACCTGCAGCACGACGCTCGCCTGCGCCGCCTGGCGGACGAGCGCCTCGGCGCCGGCCAGCGAATCGGCCAGCGGTTTCTCGATCAGCGCGGCGATGCCCCGCGACAGCACCGCCAGGCCCACCTCGGCGTGCGCCGGCGTCGGCACCGCGATGCTCACGGCTTCCACGCCGCCCAGCAGCGCATCGAGCGTCGGATGGGCGATGGTCTCGAGCTCCCGCGCCACCTGCGCCGCCCGCGCGGGATCGACATCGTAGATCCCGGCGAACTCCGCTCCGTCCATCCGTCGCAGTAGCCGCGCGTGATGAAACCCGAGCGCGCCGGTGCCGATGACCCCGACGCGCACGCGGCGCTGGCTCACACCAGCACCCCCCGTTGCGACGCCTCGATGAACCGCAGGAAGGTCTCGACTTCCTGAACCGCCGGCAGCTCCGCCCGCGCCCGGGCGATCACCTGGCTGACGGTCAGGTGCGAGTTGAAGACCAGCCGGTAGGCCTTCTTCAGGGAGAGCTTCACCTCGGGGGTGAACCCCGCCCGCTGCAAGCCGACCGAATTCAGCCCGTAGAGGTGGACGGGATTCCCCACCGCCTTGGTATAGGGCGGGACGTCCTGGTTGACCCGGGAGCCGCCGCCGACGAAGGCGTAGGTCCCCACCCGCACGAACTGGTGGATCGGAACCAGTCCTGAGATGATGGCCCGATCGTCCACCGTCACGTGGCCCGCCATCTGAATCGAGTTGGCGAGGATGACATCATCGCCCACGACGCAGTCGTGCGCGACGTGGACGTAGGTCATGATGAAGCAGCGCTGCCCGACGGTCGTCTTCCCCGTCGCCGGCGTGCCGCGGTTGATGGTGCAGTATTCGCGTATAATGGTGCCGTCGCCGATCTCGACCCAGGTTTCCTCGCCCTTGTACTTGAGGTCCTGGGGGTCGGCGCCGAGCACAGTGCCATACCCGACCTTCACGCCGGTCCCGAGCCGCGTGTTGCGCTCGATCACCACGTGAGCCGCGAGCTGGCAGCGATCGCCGATCACGACGCTCGGCCCGATGATGGAGAAGGGCCCGACGCTCACGTCGAGGCCCAGCTCGGCCGAGGGATCGACCAGCGCCGTTCGGTGAATCACTTGTCCACCACCACGGCCATCATCTCCGCCTCCGCCACCAGCTGGCCGTCCACGAATCCCTGCCCCTTCATTTTGCACGTCTTGCCCCGGAACGCGATCATCTCGAGCTCGAAGCGGATTTGATCGCCGGGGAGCACGGGGCGGCGGAATTTCACGTTGTCGAGCGACATGAAGTAGACGACCTTGTCTTCGACGTTCTGCGCCTCGAAGTGGCTCAGGAGCAGCATGCCACCCACCTGGGCCATCGCCTCGATGATCAGCACGCCCGGCATGATGGGATGTCCGGGAAAATGCCCCTGGAAGAACGGCTCGTTGATCGTGACGTTCTTGATCCCGACGATGCGCTTCTCCCCTTCCACTTCCAGAATACGGTCGACCAGCAGGAACGGGTAGCGGTGCGGCAGGACGTCCATGATGCGGCCGATGTCCATCGCGGGCACACCACTGCGCTTCGCGGCCCGGGCGAGCGCCCGGGCGAGCGCCACGTTGCCGCTGTGACTCGGCCTGGTCGCCACGATGTGCGCGCGCACGCGCCCCCCGGTGAGCGCCAGGTCCCCGAGGATGTCGGCCGCCTTGTGGCGCACGAACTCATCCGGCCAGCGCAGCCGTCCCCCGTTCACCACGCCGCGCTCATCCAGCACGATGGCGCTCGCGGTCGACGCCCCCTTGATCAACCCCTTCGCCTGGAGCGCCGCGACCTCGCTGGTGAATCCGAAGGTCCGCGCCGGAGCGAGCTCCCGCGCGAAGGATTCGGCGGTGATGTCGTAGCTGCCCACCTGTCGTCCGATCAGGGGGTGCGGGAATTCGATTGTCACCGTCAGCTGGAGCCGCTTGCTCGGGGCGACGAGATAGCTCGCGTCGCCTTCGGTGACGGTGAAGGGTGCCGACACGGTGAGCAGCGTCGGCTCTCCCTCCACGTCGACCGGTTTGGCCTCGGCGAGGGCGGCGAAATACGGCGCCACGCTGCCGTCCAGGATCGGCGGCTCGGGACCGGACAGATCGACCAGCAGGTCGTCGATCTCGTGGGCGGCGACCGCCGCCAGCAGATGCTCGACCGTGTGGATCGTCACGGCCCCGTGTCCGATGGCGGTGCGGCGCTCGAGCGCCTCCACCTCCGACAGGCGGGCCGGGACGTGCGGTGCGCCCTCCAGATCCGTGCGCCGGAACACGACGCCCGAGCCGGGCGGCCCTGGACGGAACGTCGCCCGCGTCTCCGCCCCGGTGTGCAGCCCCGTACCCGTCACCGCGGCTTCCTGCGCGACGCTGCGTCGTTTAGAGGGCGTCGTCATCTTTGGTTTGCGTGAGCGCTTCGAGATCCGCGGCGTGCGGCGCCAAGCGGTACAGCGCGGCGATGCCCCGCAGCACCTCCCGATGCGGGCGGGCGGGCGTCCCCCACACCGTGGCCCCGGGTTCGATGTCGCCGATCACCCCGGCCTGGACCAGCACGCGCGCCCCCCGACCGATCGTCACGTGGTCCGACACGCCGACTTCGCCACCGATGATCACGTCGTCCTCGACCCGGCTCGAGCCCGCAATCCCCGCGAGCGCCAGGATGAGGCAGCGCTTCCCCACGTGCACATTGTGGGCGATGTGCACGAGGTTGTCGAGCTTGGTTCCGTCGTCGATCACGGTGTCATCCACACTGCCCCGGTCCACACAGCTGTTCGCCCCGATCTCCACGTCGTCGCCGATCACGCACCGTCCCACGTGGGGGATCTTGCGGTGCGCCGCACCGTCCCGCCCGGGGACGAAGCCGAAGCCGTCCGAGCCGAGCCGGACGCCGCTGTGCAGGAGGGCCCGTTGTCCCACGGTGGTGCCGGGATAGCAGGTGACCTGCGGATACAGCTCCGAGTCGTCGCCGATCGTCACGCCGTCGCCGATGACGCAGTGGGCGCCGAGCCGCACGTTCCGGCCGAGGCGGACGTCGCGGCCCAGCACCACGTGCGGGCCGATCGACACGGGGTCGGTCCAGGTCGCGCCGGGCCCCACGACGGCCGTCGAGTGGAGGCCCGCGGCCCAGGTCGGCGCCGGATACAGCACGCCGAGCACGGTCACCAGGGCGGCGTGCGGATCCGGGACGATGATGCGGGTGGCCGCTCCGGAGGGCTGCGCGGCGTACGCCTCCACGCAGAGCACCACCGAGGCACGCGACCGCTCAAGGTAGGGGAGGTAGCGGGGGCTGGCAAGAAACGAGAGGTCGCCGGGACCGGCCCGCTCGAGGGGCGCGATCGCGGCGACCTGCACGTCGGGAGGACCGATGAGCCGGCCGCCCGTGAGCGCGGCGACCTCCGCAGCCGACAGCGCCCGCCGGGGTGCGGCGCTCACCGTGCGCGCTCGCTCAGGGGCCCGACTGCCGCAGGCGGCTGATCACTCTCGACGTCAGATTCAGCATGGGATCGGCCGCCACGATGCCCGCGCCCTGTGCATCCCCGTCGAAGATGAACGCGTAGTTGCCTTCGGCGCGGATTCCCTGGATGATCGTGTTGATGCGCGCCTGGAACGGCCCGAGCAGCTCCTGGTTGCGTGCGCGCGCGTTCGAATCGAGCTGACCGGAGCGCTGGGTCATCCGGTCCTGCATCGTCTGCAGCTCCCGCCGCTTGGCGTCCTTGGCCGCGGGCGAGAGGGCGATCGACGCCTGATCGAACGCCTGCACGGCCGAGTCGAGCTGCTGCTGCAGCTTCTGCACTTCGTCCCGCATCGCCTGGAACTCGCGGTAGAAGGTGGACTCCGCCGCCGCGTAGCCGGGCGTGCTGTCGAGAATCGTCCGTGAGCTGATGAACGCCAGGCGCATCGGGGCCGGCGCCTGCGCGCTGGGCCGGGGCGCCGGCGTGGGAGGATTCTGAGCCGTTGCCGGCGCCGCCAGGCCAGCCGCGAGACACACGAGGACTACCCGCCGCATAACCACTCCGTGGGAAAGGGGCATCAGAAGAAGTTGCCGAGTTTGAAGTGCAGTTTCCAGCCCGGCGCCGGCCGGCCCGCGGCGTCGACTTTGTCGAAGCCGTAGGCGAAGTCGAGCCCGAGTGGCCCAAGGGGAGAGATGACGTCGAGGCCGATGCCGGCGCCGCGGAACAGCCGCGTGGGATTGAAGTCCACGGCCCGGGCCCAGAGATTGCCCGCGTCGTAGAACGCGTTCACATAGAACATCTGCGACAGGCGCAGGCCCACCTCCCCGGTCATCAGGAAGTAGGCCTTGCCGAACGCACTGGGCGCGGCGCCACGCGTGCTGGCGAGGGGGTCATAGCCCTGCGGCGTGATTGAGAACTCGTCGTACCCGCGCAGCGGGATGCCGTACTGGGTCCCGCCCATACTGAACAATTGATCGAAGAACGGAGAGTTGCCGAACACCAGGCCCGAGCGCGTCGACAGGCCGAGCACGATCGCCAAGGGGTTGCCGCCGGTGCGCCCGCCGATCTGTCCGAGCGGGGTGTACCAGTGCCCTTCGAGATCCAGCTTCTCGAAGTCCCCGTCGCCGCCCAGGAACCCGCCGCTATGCGACACGCCCAGCGACGCCATGGCACCGCCCGTGGCGAACGGCAGGTTGATGCGGTTGTCGCGCAGCACCGAGACGCCGAACGTGGATCGCAGACAATTGCGACAGTTGAAGACCGCGCTGAACGCTACGTTGGACGCCGAGCCGGTGACCGTCTGCTCGTCCAGCCCGTACGACACGAACAACCGGGCGTAACGGTCGTGGAACGCCGGGAAGCCAAACTGCAGGCTCGCCCCGCGCCGCCGCACCTGGCCCAGGTCCGCGATATTGTAGCGCAGCCGCGTGTTGTGGGCGTCGAGCGTTCCCGAGATGCGCGACTCGCGAATGCCCGGGTCGGTGAACGAGATGTCGAAGTCGTTGATGTTCTTGCCGAACTGCCACTGGAACTTGCCGCGCTTCCCCTGCCCGAAGAGGTTCGGCTCTTCCAGGCCCAGGAACCCGCCTATCCCCGTGCCTTGCCCTACCGACGCGCCGAAATTGACGTTCCCCGTGTGCTTCTCGCTCACGTGAAACACGATGTCGATGTCGCCCTGATCATTGGCCTGCGGCGTCTCCGGCGGCGGCAGCGGCTGGTTGAAGAATCCGAGGTTGGAGATGTTCTGGTAGGAGCGCAGCAGCGCGTCCTGCCGGAAGACGTCCCCCGGAAGCAGCACGATCTGATCGCGAATCACCCGCTCGTGGGTGACGTCGTTGCCGACGATCTCGATCTTGTTGACGATCGCCGGCTGCCCTTCATTGATCACCCAGCGGAGATCGACGACCGGCTTGCGGTCGGCGCCGGTCCGGCGGATCACGTCCGGCCGGACCTGCGTGTAGATGTAGCCCTCGTTGTGATAGAGGGAATAGAGCGATGTCGTGGCGTCGTCCCAGCGCGCGGCGCTGAACACCGCCGGTCCGTGGGTGGTGCCGCCCATGCCGAGCAGACCGGTGCGCTGCTCCCCCTTGAAGGGGAACAGCTGCTGCAGATCCGTCGTGGAGAACCGCCGGTTGCCGACGATCTCGAAGGTGCCGACGTGGTACGGCTCGCCCTCGCTCACGCGCAGCACGAGCTCGGCCTTGCCGCTCGAATCGTTCACCAGCAGCGTATCGTCGAGCACCTGGAAGTCCACGAAGCCGTGCTCGCCGTAGAACTTGGGCAGCCGCTCCTGCATGTCGGCCCGCAGCTTCTCGTCGTCGTAATCACCCTTGCGCCACCACCAGAAGCCCTCGGGCCGCGTGCCCATGTGGGCCACGATTTCGTCGTCGGAGAAATGCGTGTTGCCCTGGACGCTCACCCGGGCGATGGCCACCCGGCGGCCTTCGGAAACGTCGAACACGAGGCGCACACGCGAGGAGTCGGCTTCGTAGACGGGGATCGTCTTGATCTCGGCCAGGTAGTAGCCGCGCGCGCGATACAACGAATCGATGCGGCCCCGGGCACGCGCCACCGCCGCGGGATCATAGGGCCGGCCCTCCGACAGCGTGACCTTGGAGCGCACCGACCCTTCGCTCAGGCGGGAAACGCCGCGCACGGTCCAGTGCAGCAGGATGGGCCGCTCCTTCACCCGGATCACGAGAATCTGCGACCCGGTGCTCGTGTCCTGATCGATTCGGACGTCGTCGAACTGTCCGGACGCGTACAGCGCCCGAATCGCCCGCTGGATGTCGCGATACGTAGTGAAGCGACCCGGGACGAGCCCGGCGGTCTGCAGGACGACAGCGGGGGCAACGCGCTTCGAGCCGACGGTGGTGACGGAATCCGGGCGGCCTCCCGGTCCCTGCTCCTGGGCGGAAGCCCGGACGGGGACCAGTAGGACCGCGAGGACGGCGACCGACGGCAGGAGCCGGCGGATCACGCCTTCGTGCCGGAGAGCGCGCGGAACGCCAGGCGCTCCTTGTCGGGGGCCACGTCCACTTCGATCTCGTCCCCCCGCGCGAACTCGGCGACCAGGATCTTCTCCGACAACGGATCCTCGACGTACTTCTGAATGGCGCGCTTCAGTGGCCGCGCCCCGTAGTGCTCGTCGTAGCCGTGGTCCACGAGGAAGTCGTTTGCGGCCTGCGTCAGCCGGAGCGTCAACTCCTCCTCGCTCAGCCGCTTCTGGACGTCACGCAGAATGATCGTCACGATCTGCGCGATGTGCTCGCGCGTGAGCGGGTGGAACACGATCACGTCGTCGAGACGGTTGAGGAACTCGGGGTTGAACACCTTGCCGATCTCCTCCTTCACCTTCTCCGCCATCCGCTCGAAGTCTCCCTTGAAGTCGCCCTGCGCGAATCCCAGGGTGCGGCCCTTCAGCATGTCACGGGCCCCGACGTTCGACGTCATGATCACGACGGTGTTCTTGAAGTCGATCATGCGGCCGTAGTTGTCGGTCAGGTGTCCCTCGTCCAGCACCTGCAGCAGGATGTTGAAGACATCCGGATGCGCCTTCTCGATCTCATCCAGCAGCACGACCGAATAGGGCTTGCGGCGCACGGCTTTGGTGAGCGCCCCCGAGTCTTCATAGCCCACGTACCCCGGAGGCGCGCCGATGAGCCGGCTCACGGAGAACTTCTCCATGTACTCCGACATATCCACGCGGATCAGGGCGGTCGAGTCGGCGAACAGGAAACGCGCCAGCGCCCGCGCCAGCTCGGTCTTTCCCACACCCGTCGGCCCGCTGAAGACGAACGACCCGATGGGCCGCTTGGGATCCTTGAGCCCGGCCCGGCTGCGCCGGATGGCGCGCGAGATGACCGTGATCGCCTCGTCCTGGCCCACCACGCTCTCGTGCAGCTCCTCTTCCATTCGCAGCAGGCGCGCCGTTTCGGCTTCCTGCAGGCGCGTGACGGGGATTCCCGTCCAGCGCGACACGATAAACGCGACTTGCTCCTCGCCGATGGTCGGCCGGCGGGTCTGGCGCTCGCGCTCCCATTCATCCTGTTTGCGGCGGATCTCGCTCTGCAGCTCGCGCTCCGAATCGCGTAGCGCCGCGGCGCGCTCGAAATTCTGATCGCGTACCGCGTTCTCCTTGTCTCGGCTGATCTGCTCCAGCTTGTCCTTCAGCTCGGCCACCTCGGGCGGCGGCACCTGCGTCGCCAGACGGGCCCGGGCGCCCGCTTCGTCGATCACGTCGATCGCCTTGTCGGGCAGGAACCGGTCGGTGATGTAGCGCTCCGAGAGCTTGGCGGCTGCGTCGAGCGTCAGATCGGGGATGACCACCCGGTGATGATCCTCGTAGCGCTTGCGCAGGCCCTTCAGGATCTCGATCGTCTCGTCGACGCTCGGCGGATCCACGATCACCGTCTGGAAGCGTCGCTCGAGCGCCCCATCCTTCTCGATGTACTTGCGGTACTCGTTGAGCGTCGACGCGCCCACGCACTGCAGCTCGCCGCGCGCCAGCGCCGGCTTGAGCATGTTGGAGGCGTCCACCGCGCCTTCCGCCGCGCCGGCGCCGACCAGCGTATGCAGCTCATCGATGAACAAGATGATGCTGCGGTTCTGGGCGATCTCGTTGATCACCGCCTTGAGCCGCTCCTCGAACTGGCCGCGGTACTTCGTCCCCGCGAT
>JBGPHP010000001.1:0-88545 GCA_041484445.1 Gemmatimonadota bacterium | reverse complement strand
TGAGCATGCCGCTTCCTTGCGGGGTTCTAGCGGAGGTTAGAGCGGCGGCCCGCAACGGGCAGCTAAACGAAGATGAAGCGTGCTTCACCGAGTCCGAGTGTGACGAGGAACACGCCGATCGGGTCATCCCACGAATGCAATGCACCACATCCTCCTGCAGCCAACGGCAGTGCGGCACCGGACCACACATCTAACCATATCACGGATATGGGCTTGGCTCCCTGGTACAGGCTGTGCATTCTCGAACGGCACGACACCAATTGCGCCCGCAACCTGGTTTGGGAAAAGAGGGAAAGATGAACCGCAGGGGTTTCACGCTCATTGAGCTGCTGATCGTCGTGGTCATCATCGGCATTCTGGCCGCCATCGCGATCCCGAAGTTCGCTAACACCAAGGCCAAGGCGTACATCGCCTCGATGAAGTCGGACATGCGCAACCTGGTGACGGCCGAAGAGGCGTACTTCGCGGATTCCGTGAAGTACACCACCGACCTCGGCACGAACTACGCCGTGACGACCGGCAACGTCCTCGGGACGATTGCGCTGACCGCCGATGGCTGGACGGCGACGGTCACCAACACCAACTACGTTGGGCACACCTGCGCGATCTACATCGGCAGTACCGCGATTGCGCCGGCGGGCAAGGAAGGCGAGCCGAAGTGTAACTGAAGCGCTCCCTTGCGGGGTGAGGGCGTGGTGCGATTATACGGTGGGTATGCGATCGACCACGCCTCTCGCCGCCCTGTTGTTGCTCGGCTCCGCCGCCGCGGCGCAGCGGCCGCCCACCCTCGAAAACGCCTCCGCCCTCCGGCGCCCCCGTCTCGCGGATACGGCCGACACCAACTCCTGGGAAGCGTACTTCGACTACGGCGCTGCCCAGCTGCGCACCAACGCCAAGGCGGCTGAGGCCGCGTTCAGCTGGGCGATGCGGCTCGACCCCTCGCGCGCCGAGCCGTTGTTCGGGCGCTGGGTGGCTTACTGGATGCGCAATCCGGGATGGTTTCAGGATTACATCGACGCCCGCAAGTCCGTCGTCGAGTCGCCCGAAGTGGGCCAGGTCGACTCGCTCTACTGGCGAGCGCAGCTGCGCAATCCGTTCGTGCCGCAGAACCTCACGCTGGTGCTCTACGATCAGCTCGAAGGCGATTTCTCGACCGATCCCTATACCTCCTCCTGGATCGCGTACGCCGGCGGGCGCTACGACGCGGCCGCGCGCGGATTCAGTAAGCTGATCCGCAGCGATCCGGTCAAGCACTATCGGGTGCGGTTTCAACTCGCGCTGTGTTACACGGCGATGCGACAATTCGACAGCGCCGCCGCCGAGATCACCGCCCTGGTGTCCGAGATGCACCGCCGCGACGAGTCGCGGCTGGCGCACTTCTACCAGTCGCGGGAGCTGCTCGAATACAGCCTCGGCCTGCTCGAGGCGGCGCGGGGGAACGGGTCCGGCGCGCGCGAGGCGCTCGGTCGGGCCCTGGTCGAAAACCTGGGGTTCTATCCGGCGCACGCCGAGATGGGGGAGCTGGCACTGGCCGCGGGAGACACGACGAAGGCCGTGGTCGAGTACGGGCAGGCGGCTCAGTTCGGGCCTGACGACGGCGTCATGCGGTTTCGCTACGCGGTAGTCCTGATGAGCGCCGGTCGCCTCGAGGAGGCCGAGGCCGAGCTGCACCGGGCGATCGAGCTCGAGCCGTTGTATGCGCCGCCGTACTTCGCCCTGGGTGCCTTGCTCGAGGTGCGCGGCCCGCGCGCCAAGGCGCTGGACGCGTACCTCTCTTACCTGGACCGGGCACCCCGCGGCGCGTCGCTCGCCGATCGCGCCCGGCAACGCGCCGTCGCGCTAGCGAGCGGCACCGGAGATTCGGCCCGACGACCCTGACAGGTCCTACCGATACAGCAGTGGGAACCGCTCCCGCAGGCGGTCGAGCTTAGGAAGGTCGTTGTAGACGATGTAGGGCTGGGTCAGGTGATGGACACCCCAGAAGCAGCCGCCCGCGAACACCGCCTGCTGGGTGGGCCGGCTGGTGCTGGCCTGGGAGGCGGCGACTCCCGGCAGGAACAAGAGCAACCCGAGAACGCCTCGCGACACGATCCCTCGCAAATGGTCCGGATGACACTGATGATACGTATCGGAGACCCGGATCGGTTCCCTGGGTCAGGCGGGAACCACAGCCTCAAGAGTCGGCCGTAGCACCCGCGCCACGTCCCGCAGCCGGTCCAGGCCGCGAACCTCGTGAGGGAACAACGGAATCTCGACGATCGGCAGGTGGCCGTAGCGCTTCCGGAGCAGCTCCCGGTGCGGCGCCTGATGCCCGGCCTTCTCCCTCAGGAACGCTGAGTCCATGATCTCGACCACGTTGTTCACGATCAGGCGGTCGACCCGCAGCCCGTGGCGCTCGAGCTCGGCGAAGACGGCGTCGAGCTGCCGGACCGCCAGGGCTTCGGGAATCGTGACCATCGAAAAGCTCACGTCCTGGCGCAGGAACGCCATGCACTCGCCCGCCAGCTCGTCCCAGCGCTTCAGCGCTGCCATCACCGACTCGCGCCGCTCACCCGAAGTCCGCAGGTGCGAGTAGATCCGCGGTGCCATCCGCAGATGCTCGGCCAGGAGGGATGGCGTCCCGAGCAGCGCGAGCGTTCGTCCCAGGGGAGCGGTGTCCCACACGATGTGCCGGTAGCCGCCGTCCCGGGCGAGGCGCCGGATCTGATCCACCATGAACTCCTCGTTCAGCCCGGGCAGCACCGACGTCACGAATTCGACGAAGCTCGCGTACTCGATATCGACGAACGCCGAGAAGACGGCGTACACCTCGCGCCCGAACCGCTCGTCCCACATCGCCCGCACTTCTTCCAGACCCAGCTCTGTCAGGAAGAGACCGGCGAGCACTTCCCGCTCCCGCTGCCGACCCGGCAGCTCGAAGATGTGGGACAACGACGGGGTAGGGTCGGTCGAGATGGCGAGGCTCCGCTCGCCCGCCTCCGCATAGCACAGAGCGGTCGCCGCGGCGCAGGTGGTCTTGCCGACGCCGCCTTTCCCCAGGAAGACATGGACGCGGCTCGGCACGGTTCAGCCCTTCGGGATTTCCTTCTTCGGGTCGATGAAGGGGATCGGCACCACCGTCGCGGCACGCTCGCCCCCGCCCGGGATCGCGACCCCGAGGCGGGTACCGGGCGCCGCCTGGGTGACCGGCACCATGGCGTACCCGATGTTCTTCTTGAGGCGGGGCGAATGGATCGCCGAGGTGATGTAGCCCACGGGCTGGGCGCCGGCCGTCACAGGCCACTTCGTCGAGTTGAACTCGATCGCCTCCCCCGCGATCTCCACCCCGGCGAGCCTGCGGCCCACTCCTTCCGCTTTGATCCGCCGCAGCGCCTCGCGACCGATGTAGTCACCACGTTTGCCCTCGTCCACGAGCCGTTCGAGCCCGACTTCGTACACGTTGGTGTCGAGGGTGATGTCCGCGCCCCAATTGAGGATCCCGGCTTCGATGCGGCGGATGTCCGAGGGGCCGGTGGGCCGCATGTTGTGCGGCTTGCCGGCGGCCAGGATGCGCTCCCAGAGCTCGTCGCCCCGGCTGCCGTCGCGCAGGTACACCTCGTAGCCCACCTCAGCGCTCCAACCGGTTCGGGTGACCACGACGGGGATGCCGTCCAGCGTCGTTTCGAGGAAGTGATAGTAGGGCAGCTGCGTGACGCGATCGCCGAACAGGGCTTGGACCACCGGTTTCGCCTTGGGGCCCTGGATCTGGAGCGGCGAGACGTCGGGCTCCGAGATCGTCACCTCGAGGCCCGCGTGCAACGCTACCCCGCGAGCCCAGAGCAGCACGTCGCTGTCGGCGAGAGCAAGCCAGAAATGGTTCTCGCCGAGCCGCAGTAACACAGGATCGTTGATGATGCCGCCGTCCGCGGCGGTGATGACCACATACTTGCCCTGGCCCACGGCGCAGCGCGAAAGGTCGCGCGGGGTCAGGAGATCGGTGAAGCGGAGCGCGTCACGCCCGGTGATCTCCACCTGTCGCTCCACCGAAACGTCCCACAGCGTCGCCTCGTTCACCAGGTGCCAGTACTCCTCCACGAGGTCGGCGAAACAGATCGGGAAGAGCATGTGGTTGTAGACCGTGTAGCCCTTGGGGCCGTAACGCTGGGTCGCCTCGAAGAACGGGCTGCGCCGCAGCCGCGCGCCGCGCTGTACGAGGCGCATGTCGAATGGCATCTGAGGCTGTCCTTTTCGTTCGAGAGGAGCTACGACGCGGATGCGAGGGCGCTCATCCCGGCGGCCAGCGCGATTCCCGCGGCGAGGGCGCGCTCGTTCAGCTCGAGCAATGCCGGCTTGATGCGGCTGCGCAGCGCGCGCCGTACGCTCGCCTCCGATATTGCCCCGGTCAGCACGATGAACGCGCCCAGCGCCACGACGTTTGCGCTGAGCTCGCCGCCCGGCCCCAGGTCCCGGGCGGTCGCGAGCAGGGGCAGGACGACCGTGTCCGGGGCGGACTCCTCGCCGGGCAGGATCGCGCGCTCGTCAACGATCCGCAGGCCGCCGGCCGCGAGCGGCCAGCCGTGCTTGCGGTAAGCGTCGGACGACAGGCACACCGTGACGTCCGGTACGCGGACCTCGGGGAGCACGATCTCGTGACGCGACAGGATGACTTCGGACTTGGCCGCGCCCAGCCGCGCTTCGGGACCGTAGCTCTGCGTCGACACGACGTGCAGCCCGTCGTGCATTCCTGCTTCGGCCACGAGCACGCCGGCGAGCATCACCCCCTGGCCGCCGGTACCGGCGAAGCGGATCTGGACCGGATCGCCGAGTGTCATGAGCGTTTCGCCTGGCGCGCGCACAGCTCGGCGTACTGCGCCGTGTACTCGGGGGCGATCTCGCGGCGGAATACACCCAGCGGGCGTCGGCCGGCGAGCCCTTCCTTGGTGATCTCCCGCTGGGGCATCGTGAGGTCGCGCTCGTAGTCGAGCATCGCGACCGCGTCGCCGAGCTCGTTCATGCGCCCGTAATAGGTCGGGCATTGGGTGAGCACCTCGACGACGGCGAAGCCCGGATGGCGCACCGCGTCGACGATCAGCGCGGGCAGCTCGTCGAAATCGAACGTCGTGCTGCGCGCCACGAACGTCGCGCCGGCGGCGAGTGCGAGCTGGACGATGTCGAACGGTGGCTCGAGGCTCCCCAGCGGGGTCGTCACGGAGCGCGCGCCCCGCGGCGTGGTGGGCGCCTGCTGGCCCCCGGTCATGCCGTAGATGCCGTTGTTGTACACGATCGCCGTGATGTCGATGTTGCGCCGGCAAGCATGGATGAAGTGGTTGCCCCCGATGGCCGCGGTGTCGCCGTCCCCCATGGTGGTGATCACGGTGAGCTCGGGGCGCGTGAGCTTTAGCCCGGTCGCGAACGCCAGCGCGCGGCCGTGGGTCGTGTGCATCGCGTTGGCATTGAAGTAGAACGGCGTGCGTCCGGAGCAGCCGATGCCTCCGACGAGCACCAGCCGCTCGAGCGGCACGGACAGCCGTTCGAGGGCCGTCGCCAGCCCGCGCGCCACCTGGCCGTGTCCGCAGCCGGGGCACCAGACGTGTGGCATCGCGTCCAGCTGCAGGTACTGCAGCAGGTCCTGGCCGACTCTAGGCATGGGCCACCTCGCCTGCGCGCACCGCGGCGGCGATCTCCTCGGGACTGAACAGCCTCCCGTCGGCACGGCCCAGGTGGCGCACCGGTGCCGCGCCGCCCACCGCGGCGCGCACGGCCATGACGAGCTGTCCCAGGTTCAGCTCGACGACCACGACGTTTTCCACGCGCGACGCCAGATCCACCACCAGCCGCTCGGGGAACGGCCACAGCGTCTGCAGCTGGAGCAGGCCGACGCGCAAGCCCTCGGCCCGCAGCTGCTGGACCGCTCCGGCGGCGCTCCGGGCGGTGATGCCGTACGTGAGGATCAGGTGATCCGCATCCTCCAGTCCGATGCCGCGATAGCGCGTGATCGTGTCACGATCGGTCTCGAGCCGGTCGATCGAGCGCCGCAGCATCCGCTCCAGGTTCGGACCGTCCGAGGCCCGGGGACGGCCGGAGTCGGCGTGGGCGAGGCCGGTCACCACGAGCGGCGGGCCATCGCCGAACGCCTGGAACGCGGTCGACCCGAACGGCAGGAACGTCCCGGCGGACCCGGGCTTCGCCCGGTCGACCACCGTCACTTCCGGCAGCTCCACGTTCTCGCGCATGTGCGACAGCAGGGCGTCGAGCAACAGCACGACGGGGAGGCGATACGTCTCGCTGAGGTTGAACGCGGCGACCGTCACTTCGTACACGTCCCGCACCGACGACGCCGTGAGCACGATCGCCGGCCGGTCACCGTGGCTCCCCCACCGGGCCTGCATCACGTCGCCCTGCGCCGGCAGGGTCGGCAACCCGGTGCTCGGGCCGCCGCGCTGCGAGTCCACCACGACGCACGGCGTTTCGGTCATCGCGGCATAGCCCAGGTGCTCCTGCATCAACGAGAAGCCGGGCCCCGAGGTCGCCGTCATCGCTTTCGCGCCGCCCCAGGACGACCCGATCACCGCGGCGAGCGCGGCGATTTCGTCTTCCATCTGAATGAAGACGCCGCCTTTGGGCGGCAGCAGGCGCGCCATCCACTCCATGATCTCGGTCGCCGGCGTGATCGGATATCCCGCGAAGAAGCGGCACCCCGCCCGCATCGCGCCGAGCGCGCATGCCTCGTTGCCCTGGATCAGCTTCATGCTCGGGCCTCCACGGAGCCGAGCGACGGCCGCTCGAGCACGAATACGAAATCGGGACAGCGCACCGAGCACAGACCGCAGAAGATGCAGCGGCCGATGTCGCCCACCGCGATGCGCTGGTCGGCGTCGAGCGCGAGGATGCCGCTGGGGCAGGCCGCGATGCACAGGTTGCACCCCTTGCACCAGGCCCGGTTGACGTGGAGCGCAGCGGCTCCCTGCGCGTAGCGCGCGAAGCCTGGGATCACGCCGCCCCCTGTACTGCTCCGGCGCCCTGCAGCCAGCGGTCGATCCCGTATGCGGCGACCGTACCCGCGTGCACCGCCTGCACCACCGTCGATCCACCATTCACCGCGTCACCCCCCGCGAAGTACTTTGGTGCGCTCGTCTGCCCCGACACCGGGTCGGTCACCACGAGTCCGTGATCGAGCCGCAGCCCGTCGATCCAGGAAAACAGCTCGAGGCGGCGCTGCTGGCCGATCGCCATGACCACCGTGCCGGCCGGGAGCAGGAATTCGCTCCCGGAGACCGGCTCGGGCCGGCAGCGGCCCGAGGCATCGGGCGCACCGAGGCGCATGCGGCGGCACTCGACCTGCTCGACGTGTTCGTCGCCCAGAAACCGCACCGGCTCCGCCAGAAACTGGAACGCCACCCCCTCATCCCGTGCTTCGCGCACTTCATGGGCGTAGGCCGGCATTTCCTTTTCCGTGCGCCGGTAGAGGAGGGTGACGTGCCGCGCCCCGAGCCGTAACGCTTCCCGGGCGACGTCGATGGCGGTGTTGCCCCCACCCACGACCAGCGCGTGCTCACCCACGCGGGGGGGATGGTCCAGCTTGAGCGCCTCGATGAATGGGAGCGAGTCCCATACGCCGGGGAGATGGTCGCCGGGGTAGGGGACCTCCGCGTCGCTCCCCAGGCCGACGCCCAGAAACAGTGCGTCCGCTCCCTGCTCCAGCGCCCGCAGCACCTCCGGCCGGTCGACCGGATACTCGAACCGGAACTCGACGCCCGCGTCGGCGAGTCGCGCAGCCTCAGCGGGAAGCGGCTCGCGCACCAGGCGGTAGGGGGCGATCGCGTAGCGGACCAGACCACCGACCTCCGCTCGCGCGTCCACGATCGTCACCGCATAGCCCAGGCGCACCAGCGTGGCGGCGCACCCCAGGCCTGCGGGACCGGCGCCGAGCACCGTCACCCGTTTTCCGTTCCGCGGGCCGGGGCGGAGCGGGACGGCGCCGCGCCCCAGCGCCCAATCGGCGGCGTAACGCTGCAGCCGCGCGATTTCTATCGGGCGGCGTCCCCGCGTATCGAGGACGCAGGCCCGCTGGCACAGCTCCTCGACGGGGCACACCCGCGCGCACGATCCGCCCAGCACGTTGGCCGAGAAGATGATGGTCGCCGCGGACTGCAGGTCGCCGCGGGTGATCGCGTCGAGGAAGCCCGGCACGTCGACTTCGGTAGGGCACGCGAGCGTGCACGGCGCGCGAGCGGTCGGTCCACCGCACCGGAGACACCGGTCGGCTTCCAACACCGCGTCGGTATCGTCCAGCGGCTCCTGCAATGCCGCGGGTAGCACCGGCGGTGGGGCGATTGGAATGGTCCCATCCACAGGGACTTACGTACCGCTTCGCGGATGAAGAACTCGCGAAGGCAGCGTGAACTCAGGCTATGGAACGACGCCCGGCAGGGGGCGGTGCATCGCATCCGCCCGGCGCTCGAGGTATAACCCCTTGAGGACATGCAGGATGGAGTCGCGGTCCACGGCGCTGAGATGCAGGTGCGACGCGAGCATCAACCGCATCACGCCGGTCGGATGGTCGAGAAACGCCTCGAGATCGACGCCGTACCGGATCACGACGTCCCCGTACGCGTAGGTCAGGTCGGGGCCGACGTCTTTCGACGCCCGGACTTGAAGCGCGGAGATCGCATGGCACTCACTGCAGCCGCGCTGCAGGAAGATCGCCGCGCGCGGGTCGCGCGGTCCGGCCCGGTTCACGCGTGCGGCGACCGTCGCCATCGCCAACACACCTGTCGCACCGGCGAGCCATATCCTGTTCATACACACCTCCCCGAATGCAGTGTAGGGCTGGCGCACCGGAAAACCGGTGAAGGTCCGGCGAACGCTTCTTCAGGGCCGCGCCCGCTCAGGGAGGCTTCAACTCCGCTTCACAGGCAGTTCCTAATGTTCCCCGGTACGATCCCCATGTGGAGTAGTGTCATGTCACGCATCCTGATCCTGTACGGCACGACGGACGGCCACACCGCCAAGATCGCGACGAGGCTCGGAGAGACCTTCCGGGCCCTGGGATGCGGCGTCTCCGTCGCGCACGCCGGGCGCGTCTCGACCGACGCATGGCCGGAGCGGTACGACGGGATCATCGTCGCGGCCTCGATCCATATCGGGAGCTACCAGCGGCCGGTGCGGCGCTGGGTACAGGCGCACGCCGAGCAGCTCTCGCGCATGCCCAGCGCGTTCCTCTCGGTTTGTCTGGCCGTACTCGAGAAGCGCCCCGAGGTGCACCAGGAAGTCCAGGATATCATCCTGCGGTTCCTGCGCCGCACCAGCTGGCGTCCGACGGTCGTCAAACCCGTCGCCGGGGCGCTGCCTTACACACGCTACGGCTGGCTCAAGAAACGGATGATGCGTCGCATGGTGGCGAAGGTGAGCGGGGACACCGACACGACGCGCGACTACGAGTACACCGACTGGCACGATCTCGACGTGTTCGCGCGTGAGTTCGCTCACCAGACCGAGCGCACGATCCCTGGCGCATTGGCGGTCGCGGCCTCACGTTAAGGGATGCGTCCCCCACATTTCCTCTGGGCCTCCCTGCTCGTCGCCGCGGCTCCGGCCCTTGGCGCACAGGCGCCGGTCGATCTGAACGCGCTGCAGGACGAGGCCGTCCGCCGCATCGCCGAGTACGTCCACATCAACACGACGAATCCCCCCGGCAACGAAGCGGAGACGATGCGCTTCTTCGCCCGCATCTTCCACGACGAGGGAATTCCCTTCGATACCGCCTCGTCGGCGCCGGGCCGGGGCAACGTCTGGGCCCGTCTCAAAGGCGGCGCTGAGCCTGCGCTCGTGCTGTTGCACCACATGGACGTCGTCCCCGCCGATCCGCGCTTCTGGCGGGTGGACCCGTTCGCGGCGACCGTGCAGAACGGGGACCTGTTCGGCCGCGGCACCCTCGACACGAAGACCCTGGGCATCGTGGAGCTGGAAGCATTCCTGGCGCTGCACCGCATGCGCGTGCCGCTCACCCGGGACGTGATCTTCATCGCCACCGCCGACGAGGAAGCCGGCGGCTCCTACGGCGCCGGGTGGGTGGTCAAGAACCATCCCGAAGCGTTTCGCGGCGCCGGCTTCGTGCTGAACGAGGGCGGAGACGGCACGGTGGAGGACGGGCGTAGGCGTTTTGGGATCGAAGTCACGCAGAAGGTGCCCCTGTGGCTCCGGCTCGTCGCGACCGACCAGCCCAGCCACGGCTCGATCCCCCCCGTCGCCTCGGCGGTCAATCGGCTGATCCGGGCGCTGTACCGGATCCAGACCTATGACTTCGCGCCCCGGATCGTCCCCGCGGTGGACGCCTACTTCAAGGGACTGGCTCCGAACGCCGCGCCGCAGTGGCGGGATGCCTTCGGCGACATCGCGCGCACGGTACAGGACCGCAACGCGCTGCTCCGGCTGCAGATCGACGCCCCGTACCTCGCGGCGCTGACGCGCAACACCTGTTCCATCACCATGCTGACGGGCAGCGCCAAGATCAACGTGATTCCGCCCGAGGCGCAGGCGCAGCTCGATTGCCGCCTCCTCCCCGATCAGGATCATGCCGCCTTCCTGGCGGAGCTCGCGTCCGCGATCGACGACCCCGGCATCAAGGTCGAGCAGATCATGAGCTTCACCCCGGCCGTCTCGTCGGCCGATACGCCGCTGTACCGGACGCTGGTCGCCGTGACCCGCAGGTACTTCCCCGATGCCGCGATCGTGCCGCAGGTCTCGACGGGGTTCACCGATAGTCACTTCTTCCGGGACCTGGGGATCGCGAGCTACGGCTACGCCCCGTTCGTCGTCCCCGCCGACCAGGAGTCGGGTGTCCACGGCAACGACGAGCGCATCTCGATCGAAAACGTGCGGCGCGGAACGGCGATGATGCTGGAAATCGTGCAGGCGATGGTTACAGCCGCATCCGGCGCACCAGCGCGGTGAATCTCGGGTCCTGCCGCAGACCGTCGAGCGTCGGCTCTACCTTGAGATAGGCGAGCCATCCGCGCCGCTCCTCGTAGGCGCGCTCCAGCCAGGTAAACGCCTCGTCGGCCATCCCCAGGCCGGCGTACACCATGCAGACCGCGACCGGAGACACGTACCCCGTCCGGCCGCGCGCGGCGAGCTCCGCGAGGATGCGCTCCGCCGCGGCGCGATCTCCCCGCACCGCGTACAGGTACCCCAGCGCGGCGCTGGCGTACGCAGTCTCCGGCGAGAGCGAGACCGCCTCCTGCAGGGCGCGCTCGGCCTCGTCGTAGGCGCCGCGCTGCGTGTGCACGCGCCCCAGCATCCGGTAGTTCTCTTCCGACAGGGGGTCCATGGCGATCGCGCGGCGCAAATGGCGCAGTGAGTCGTCATAGCGGCGGGCGTAGTAGTACAGCCAGCCGAGTGAGCGCCGGATCGACACCGACGCGGGGTCGAGCTCCAGCGCGGTGTGGCCTTCCACCAGCGCTTGGTCGGTGCCGTGCTGCGTCAACACCACGAAGCTGTACCACTGGTGTGCGGTGGCGTAGCCGGGATCGATCTCCAGCGCGCGACGGAACGCCGCCGCGGCGTTGTCCCAGTCCCAATCGTAGATGAACAACACCCAGCCGAGCGAGGAGTGCACTTCGGCGAGGGTGGGATCGAGTGCCAGCGCCTGCTGGGCATAGGACTTGGCCCGCTCGAATCCGTCGCGCACCGGCACGCCCCGATAGTCCACCTGCAGCGCGTACGCGTCGGCCAGGCCGGCGTAGGCCAGCGCGTACCGCGGGTCGGCGGCGATCGCCTGCTCGAAATAGCCGATCGCCTCCGTCGCTCCCTCGGCGGAGCGTTTGTTCCAGCTGAATCGCCCCTTGAGGTAGAAGCCGTACGCCTCGAGGGACGACGTGCGCTGCGCGGGCGTGGGCTCGACCAGGTCGGCGAGGAACGTCGCCCGCAGGGTGCTCACGATGGTGCGTGCGATGTCGTCTTCGATCGCGAACACGTCGCCCGCCGGCCGGTCGTAGCGCTCCGACCAGAGGTGGCGGCCGTCGTCCGTGGCGGTGAGACGGGCCGTGACGCGCAGCCGCCCGCCCGCCTGCCGCACCGTTCCCTCGAGGACGGCCGACACGCCGAGCAGCGCGCCGGTGGCCCTGACGTCCTGCGGTTTTCCTTTGAGCGCGAACGCCGAGGTGCGCGAAACCACCCGGAGTCCTTCGACCTTGGTGAGGGCGTTGATCAGCTCGTCGGTGATGCCGTCGCTCAGATAGTCGGCATCGGCATCGGGACTCGCGTTCACGAAGGGGAGCACGGCGATGAAGCGGGCCGCGCCCGCGCCCGAAGTCCGGGCGGCGGGCCGCCCGTCCTCGAGCGCCGCAGCCAGCTCGGCCGCCGTCGCGAACCGCGCGTTAGGATCCTTGGACAGCAGACGCTCTACCGCCGCCTCGACCGCGGGTGGCGTGTCGGGACGCACGGCCCGCAGCGGCCGCGGCCGCTCCGCCACATGGCGGGCGAGGATGCGGCGCGTGTTGGGCCCCGTGAACGGCGGCTCGCCGGCGAGCATCTCGTACAGCACGCAACCCAGACTGTAGAGATCGCTCTTGGCGCCGAGCTCGCGCTCGGCGCTGGCCTGTTCAGGGCTCATGTACTCCGCCGTTCCGATGGCAAGGCCGCCTTCGGTGATGACCTCGCCGCCCACCTCGGCGATCGCCCGCGCGATGCCGAAATCGGCCACGACCGCGTGATCGTCCGACAGCAGGATGTTCTCGGGCTTCACGTCACGGTGGATGAACCCCTGGCGGTGCGCGTAGTCGAGCGCCGCGGCGACTTCCCGCGCGTAGCGCACCGCGTCGCGTACCGGCAGCCGGTGCTCGCGCTCGAGGCGCTGGCGCAGTGACTCCCCCGCCACGAACGGCGTGATGTAATAGAGGAGCCCGGCGGCCTCACCCGAATCGATGAACGGCAGGATGTGCGGGTGCGAAAGCTGGGCGGCGATCGCGATCTCGCGCGAAAACCGCTCTTTGCCGAGCTGCGACCCGAGGTCCGAGCGCAGCACCTTGAGCGCCACCGGCCGGTGATGCTTGAGGTCCTCCGCCAGATACACGGTCGCGGCGCCCCCGCGGCCGAGCTCGCGCTCCACCGCGTAGCGGTCGGCGAGCGCGGCGGTCAGGGCGGCGGGTGCGTCGGCCATACCAGGGATGATACAGCGTTCATGGGCTTCGCGGCCGGCGCGGCCGGTCCCGTGTTCGTGTAACATTGGGTCGTGCCGGACGATCAGGCGAACGGCCCAGCCACCGCCTTGCTCGTGGTCCACGGGATCGGCGAGCAGGACCCCTACGAAACGTTGGACCAGGTCGCGCGCGGCTTCGTGCACTACTTCCGCGGGCGAAACCATGTCCCGGTGCTCCGCCCCGAGCGCATCCGCCACGCCGACTGGACCGAGGTCGCCGTCCACCTCGAGTTCCCCGAGCCCTTTTCTCCGCGCGGGGAGCGACGCCTCACCCTGTGCGAATTCTATTGGGCGCCTTTCACCGAAGGGAAGGCGACCTACCGGGGCATCCTCGTCTGGCTCATCCGCACCACATTCACCCCGCTGCGCTATCTCGCCGACAACCTGCTCGCCCTGCTCGATACCCGCGAGCACAACAGTCTCCGACGCGTCGCGTGGCTGATGCTGCGCGAGGTGGGGCGTGCGGTGCTGGTCTACGTCCCGTTCCTCGTGATCCTGCTGGGAATGGTCGTCCTCTTCGCACAGGGGATCGCGCCGGTCAGCCAGGCGTCCCGCACCATGACGGCCACCGTACGCTCGGAGCCGAACCTGTTGGCGCTGGGCGCGGCGGCCGTGTGCGTCACCATGACCGTCGTGCTGGGAGTGTTCGTCGCGCGCGAGCTGTGGCACTGGTGGCGTCGACCCACGCCGAGCATCGAGCGCACGGGCGAAGTGGCCTGGGTCGTGATGGCGGTGGGGCTCGCGCTGCTCTTCTGGGTGACGGCGGGGTGGATCGCCCGGGTCGGGCACGTCGACGCAGCGCGGTATTCGGCGATCCTGGTGCGGCGATCCCACCTCTGGATCGTCGCGTGGGGCGTCCTCATGCTTCTCCTGCGCCGCGTCCTGGTCGACTACGTCGGGGACGTCGCCGTCTACGTGACGGCGGATGCGAAGCAGGCGAACTACGAAGCGCGGACGGCGATCCTGAAGGCGTCCACCGCCGCGCTGGCGCGGCTGCTGCATCGCTACGACCGTGTGATCGTCCTGGGCCACTCGCTCGGCAGCGTGATCGCCTACGACACCATCAACGAGTTGCTGTCCCGGGTATGGGCGACTCCCGATGCCGGAACGCCACCGGCGCCCGTGGACGCCGCCCAGCTGGCGAAGCTCCAGGGGCTGGTCACGTTCGGCTCACCGCTCGACAAGGTGTACTACTTCTTCCGCGAGCACGTGGCGTCCGACCAGGCCGTGCGCGCCCAGATCCTCTCCTTTCTCCATTCCTTCCGCCGCGGGTACTCGGGGCGCGCGTACGGGGATTTCAAGTTCTCCTATTCCGCCCCGTCTAGCCCCGACGCGTCCGCGTTCCCCGACCTGGGCCCCGGATTCCGCTGGGTCAACTTTTGGGCGTTCATGGATCCGGTGAGCGGCCCACTCCACTTCTATCGGCTGGAGGATGCCGACCGCCTGCGCTGCCGGTACTGGATCTGGGGATTGGCGCACCTGGCCTACTGGAACGACCAGCGGCTGTACGGCACCATCGCCGAGCGGTTTTTGTAGGGTGGACGGCCACCAGCTTGACGCGGCTCCGCCCGCGGCTCACATTGCTCCCCGCTCCTCACGGAATCGCATGCGTTTCTTGCGCGGGCGTGCCACACCCAGGGGTTCGATGTGACGACCGCCAAGTCCGGCACCCAGCCGGCGACTGGGGCCAAGCTGGGCGTGGCCCTGTCGGGGGGCGGGTTCCGCGCCGCCTTCTTCCATCTTGGCGTGCTGCGGCGCCTCGCCGAGCTCGACTTGCTGCGCCATGTGAGCGTGCTCTCGACAGTGTCGGGCGGCTCGATTCTCGGTGCCTGCTACATCCTCCATCTCAAACATCGGTTTGAAGCGAG
Organism: Gemmatimonadota bacterium; assembly: GCA_041484445.1. Classification (GTDB taxonomy): domain Bacteria; phylum Gemmatimonadota; class Gemmatimonadetes; order Gemmatimonadales; family GWC2-71-9; genus DASTHG01. The sequence goes on along the minus strand of JBGPHP010000001.1, from coordinate 73,500 downwards.
TTGGGGCGCGCTCACGCGCCGCGACTACGAAGAAACGGTCGAAGCCACCGAGGCCGCGCTGCGCCGTGGCGTCCGCAAGAACCTGCGCACCCGGCTGCTCATGACGCCGTGGTGGAACCTGCGCATGCTGTGCACCGATTTTCCCTGGGGCCGGCGCATGGCGCGGCTGTACCAGCGGCACCTGTTCCGTGATGCCGCGCGGCGCATCACGCCCGCGTGGGCCCGCGGCGCGCCGCTCCAGGATCTGAAGTTTCGGCCTCCCGGCAAGGGCGTGGGGTTCGACGTGGAGCTGCACAACCGCGAAGCCACGAGCCGCGCCGAGCCGACGCTCGTGCCCAAGTGGGTGATCAACGCCACGTCGCTCAATACCGGGCGCGATTTCCGCTTCACGATGTCCGAGATCGGAGACCCGGCGCTGGGCTGTATCCGCTTCGACGAGGTCGCTCTCATCGTCGCCTACAAGCGCTTGCTCGAAACCGCGCGCCGCCGGGCCTCGGCCGGCGCCGAGTGGTTCCCCGACACGGTCACCCAGGCGCGTAACCGGTTCGTGACCGAGGATGAGCCCTGGATCCGGCAGCGTGAGGCCGCGACCGCGCGACGCCCGGTCGCCGCTCTGTCGGACAGCTACCCGTTTCGCGCCTACACCGCGGCGCACCTCTACTGGTGGGTCGCGGCGCGGGCCGGCGCCGCGTGGCGCGGCGTGCCCGGTCGCGGCGGCCTCCCGGGCACCGTATTCGCGCTCGAAGAACAGGGCCCGGCGTTGCTGCGTACGCTCGCAGCCGCGCAGCCGGGCCTGCTGCGCGACGCGAAGATCGCCGCCTGGTACCTGCGCGACGGGTTGCACCGCGACCCGCCGGTGAGCGGCGGATACACGCACGAGCAGCACGTCGAGCGGTTCTGGGGAGCGTTGCGGGGAATTCAGGAGTCCCTGGCCGGGCTGCGTTCCCGCTTTTCCGGCCAGGCACTGGACGACTTCGCGGAGCTGGTGATCGACGTGTACTACTTTCGCAGCGCCGAGTCCTTCGGCTGGGCGGCGGCGCGCGAGCTCGAGCACGTCACCTTGGCCGATGCCGTCGCGGCCTCGGCCAACTTCCCGCCCGTCTTCAATCCATTTTCGGTGTACGGATTGTACGACCCCGCCACGGTGCCGCGCGTCGCGCTGACGGACGGGGGCGTCTACGACAACCTGGGGTTGTCGGCGCTGCTGGAAGAGGAGTGCACGCACTTCATCGTGAGCGATGCAGGCGGTACGCTCGCCGTCCAGCCCCAGCCGGCCAACGGCCGGATCTCGATGATGGCGCGCATCGGGGCCGTCCTCATGGCGGACGTCCGCGATCGCCAGCTGCGCGAGCTGCGCGAACGGCGCCGGCCGGGCTCACCGCTCGCCGCCGGGGCGTTCTTCGAGATGGCCTCAGATCCCTCCGCAGCCGTGCCGGCAGGGCCGAAGCCCCCCGAGCCGCACCCCGACGCCGCATCGATCGCCCGGTTGCGCACCGATCTCGATGCGTTCAACCCGGTCGAAATCGAGGCGCTCACCTATCAGGGATATCAGCTCGCCGATCGATTCGTCCGGACCCATCTCGGCCCTCCCTTCCTCGGTGCCCCGCAGTCCGCTCCACCGCCGCTCGTGGTCACCGCGCCGCAGACCGCCCCCGCGCCCGTCATCGCGCAGGTACTGCGCATCGGCAACCGGCGTCTGTTCCGCTCCGTCGCCTTGTCCCCGCTGGTCCGCTGGACCCTCCTCGCGGTGGCCGTGACGCTGGTCGCCCTCCTGGCCTCCCGGAGCATTTCGATCGAGGAACTGGCGCAGCGGCTCGGGGTGGGGGTTCGCTACCTCGTCACCCACCCGTTTCTCTACCGGGGGTGGGAGATCGAATGGACGACGCCCAAGGGCGTGTTCTGGCTCGTCGTCGTGATTGTCGTCGGCGGTCTCATTTGGATGCGCTGGCCGGGCATCGAGGCGGCGCTCGCCCGGTTGCTGGCGCGACGCCGGCGTGGCAGTCTCAAAGCCCAGATCGAGGCGTACCGCGTGGCTCGGTGGGTGGGGCAGTGGCGTTGGAACCTGTGGTGGCCGTTGGGACTCGCGCCGCTGTGGGCGGCGCTGGGGGTGGCCGCGGTGGCGACGACGAGCTTCCTGATCGACCTGATCCCGGTTCGCCGCCGGTAGGAACCGCCGGGGATTCGCTCACGGGCGTGGATTCGGTATACTCCCATCGATGAACGAGCGCGATCACGAACCAATCGTTACCGTCGCCTTCCTGGCGGCTCTGGCCGATGGACGCACCGCTCCCGAGGAGCATACCGAGCTGCGCGCCGCCCTCTCGCGGCTCGGCGTCACCGATGTTGACGCGGTCGCCCAACGGGGCGCCGGCGCACGGGCGCCGCTCGCGGAGCTCGCCCGCCGCCTCTCGGACGACGACGCGCGCCGTCTCGCGTACGAGACCGCCCTCGTCGTGTGCCACGCCGACGGGCCGGTCAACCGGCAGGAAGCGGATTTCCTGAGCGCGCTGCGCAGCGCCCTCGGACTCGCGCCCGCGACGATGGCCGAGATGGAGCAGAGCGCGGCGGGGCTGGCCGGAGCCCGGACCGCGGCTCCCGTCGTGGTCGGCAGCGGCACACCGCCGGGGGACGACGCGCTCGATCGCGCGATTCTGCAGCAGGCGATGATCACGAGCGCGGTCGAGCTGCTCCCCGACAAGCTCGCCAACGTGGTGATCCTGCCGTTGCAGCTGCGCCTGGTCTATCAGATCGGCCAGCACTATGGCCAGAAGCTCGACGCCGATCAGATCAAAGATCTGGCCGGGACCTTGGGGCTGGGAGCCGCCGCTCAGGTGATGGAAGGCGTGGTGCGCAAGTTGGTCGGCGGCGTCGCGGGCGGCCTGTTCGGCAAGCTGGTTGGTGGAGCGGGCGGCGTCGCGGCCGGTGCCGCGGTCACGTTCGCCGCCACGTATGCGCTGGGGCACGTCGCGCAGCAGTACTATGCCCAGGGGCGGCGGCTGAGTACACAAGATCTGCGCGCGCTGTTTCAGAGGTTTCAGGAAGACGCCAAGGATCTGTTCCCCAAAATGCGCGACGAGATTCAGGCGCAGGCGAAAACGCTCAATCTGCGGAGCCTGGTGCAGGGAATCGGCTGAGCGTTGCGTCTCGTGGGGCTTCCTACTTAACTCACGTAGCCCATGGTGGTTCACCGCTGCAAGAGCTACTTGACAATGTTAGTAAAGTAGGCTAGGGTTCCGCAACTTGAAGTGACGCAACTAGGGCCGAACGGGCTCAGCGAGCTCGGCGGTTCGTTTGGAGGGGGAGGGCGGCGAGGCCGCCCTTTTTCTTTCTCGTGAGACTGAAACGGAAATGGTTCGAAGCATGGTCGAGATCCACTGTTACAACTGCGGCGGGTTCATTGGTGACCCGAACGCAACGTCGCATCGGCTGTTGGGGACGGTGCCGCATACGGCCCGCGCCGCCAGCCCCCGGAGCGCGCTGTGTACCTGCCATCCCCCGGTCGTCTACGACGCCGCCGGTGCCGGCGCAGGGTTGCTCGGCACGGCGATACCCGTACGCAGCGATACGTAGCCGCGGTACCCGCAGTCGCATTGTTCCATCGTGCGGCCCTGGGTGTCGGTGCCGAACGTAAGGCGTCCGCCGCAGGCCGCACAGCGGGGTGGGCCGCCGGCCGACACCAGGGGAGTCTTGGCGAGCGCCCGGTTCATTTGTGCCGGAAGGTGATACGGCCGCGCGTGAGATCGTAGGGCGACACTTCGAGCGTCACCCGGTCTCCGGCGAGCACGCGGATCCGGAAGCGCCGCATCTTGCCCGCGATGGTGGCGAGCACGGAGTGGCCGTTGGTCAGCGATACGCGGAACATCGTATTGGGAAGGACCTGGGCGACGGTCCCGTCGATCTCGATCGCTTCGATCTTGGCCATGGCGCTCAGCTCCGGCTGCGGCCGGGAATCGGCATGCCCGGTGAGGACATGTACCCCGGCGGCGGTCCGCATACGATCGGGGTCGTGCAGGTGCAGAGGTCCCGGTGCGGCGTAGCCGCGACGCCCGTCGGGAGCCGGTAGGAGATGTAGCGCAGCTCAGTGATGAAGCCGCCACAGACGTGACAATGCAATTCGACCACGCGCTCCCTTTTCCGGTGAAACGCCCCCGACACGCCTAAAGTGGGCGAACGCTTGCCCGCCCATCCGCAGTGGTTAACTATCTCATTCTAGCCTACTTCACTATATTTGTCAACTCAGATCTCTTGATAGAGTGGTTGCTTCACGGGCCTTTGTTAACGTCAGACACTCCGGAGGAAACGGCGTGGACGTGTCGTTCGTGATCCGACAGCGCTTGGACGAATTGGGGCTGGAGCAGAAGGACCTCGCACGGGCAGCGAGTGTGACCGAATCCTACGTGTCGCAGCTGTTGACGCGGAAGCGCGCGCCGCCCGCACCGAACCGCACGGACATCTACGAGCGGATGGACAAGTTCCTGAAGCTGCCGAGCGGGGAGTTGGCGCGGCTGGCCGACATCCAGCGCAAGGAGGGCTTGAAACGGGAGCTGGAGGGTGAGGCCGCCCCGTTGTTCCGCGAGGTCCGCGAGCTGGTGCTGCGCAAATGCAAGCCCGCCGACGCGGAGCACGTGCGCGCGATCTTCGAGCGGCAGCCGTTCGGTGAGCTCGAGCGCCTGGTGACCCAGAAGCTGCTGGACGTGGTGAAGAGCGTCGCCCGGCAGGAGCTCGACAACGAGTACTGGCTCCGCATGGTGGCCCGGCTCGGGGGTCGCAGTTTCGAAGCGATGCGCGTGATCGTGCTCGAGTTCCTCGATACGGACATCTTCCACCTGTCGGCGGAGCAGTGCGTTTCTTTTCTCGATCCGTTGATCGAGTCCTGGAGCATCGACCTGGCGAGCTTCCGGCTGGATATCGTCCTGAACCAGCGGGTGGCGCCGGGAGTCGTGCGACGCTTCGAATTCGTGCAGCAGGAAGCCGATCCGCTCGTGGCCGAGGAGCCCGGGCTGAAGGAGTTCCGGCGCGATCCCGCCCTCAGCGGCACCGCCACCGAAGCAGAGCTGGCGTTCCTGGGCCGGCTGCGGTTCAAAGGCCGCCGACCGACGGCGCTCTATTATTATCGGGAGCTGCAGAGTCTCCGGGATCCGCTCCACTTTCATATGCCCTGAGCAATGGCGTCTACCAAAGTCGCGCGCTTTCCCAGTCCGGTCGGTGAGCTGGAGCTGCTGGCAACCGAGGCGGGTCTCGTCGCTGTGCGGTTCGAAACGTCGCGCCATGCCGCGCCGCCGCGGGAGGACTGCGAGCCAGACGACGGCCGGGGCGCGGCGGGAGAAACGCTCGCTCGAGTCCGGCGGCAGCTCGAGGAGTACTTCGCGTGCGCGCGCACGACATTCGACTTGCCCCTCGCGCCGCGCGGCACACCGTTCCAGGAGCGGGTGTGGAGCGCCCTGCGCGATATCCCCTATGGCACGACGTCGAGCTACGCGGCAATCGCGCGCCGTATCGGCGCCGCGGACGCGGCGCGCGCCGTGGGCGCCGCTAACGGCAAGAACCCGATCCCCATCATCGTCCCCTGCCACCGCGTGGTGGGAGCGCATGGCGAGCTCACCGGCTTTGGCGGGGGCATCGAGCGCAAACGCTGGCTGCTGGCGCACGAGGCAAGCCCGGAGCTGCCACTCGGCTGACGGTCGTTTGACAAATCAACCGATGTTGATATATTACGCGGCATGGAGCAGGCTACTCTCCCGGCCACGGCGCGTGTCGCGCGCTGGTTTCACGCGCTTTCTGACCCCACCCGGGTCGAAATCGTGCGGATGCTCTCGCACGGCGAACGGTGCGTGTGCGAGCTGCAGAACGTGCTGGGTGCGCAACAGTCCCGCCTCTCGTTTCACCTCCGCGTTCTCAAGGACTCGGGGTTCGTCACCGACCGCAGGGACGGGCGCTGGGTGCACTACTCGTTGAACCGCGAAGCCCTAGATGAGATCGCGGCGTTCGCCGCGGCGGTGCGGCCCGGCAAGCACGCGGGCAGCTGTGAGACGGCCTGCTGTTCATAGTTTTTTTTCATCGATACATCAACGTTTCTTGATACAGGAGCAGACCATGAGCGACGCGATCAAAGACACGGTACGTGAGAAGTACGGCCAGGCGGCGCTGCGGGTGCTCGCCGGCTCGGGGTCGAGCTGTTGCGGGGCTGCGGCCGCCGGCGACTGTTGCGATCCCGTCACTACCGATCTGTACACGGCCGAAGACAAGGGCGTCCTACCCGAGACCGCCGTTCTTGCCTCCCTGGGCTGCGGCAACCCGACCGCACTCGCGGAGCTCAAGCCGGGCGACGTCGTCCTCGACCTCGGGTCGGGCGGCGGAATCGACGTCCTGCTGTCCGCCCGGCGTGTGGCCCCGGGCGGGAAGGCGTACGGGCTCGACATGACGGACGAGATGCTCGCCCTGGCGCGTGAGAACCAGCGGAAGGCCGGCGTCACCAACGTCGAGTTCCTCAAGGGCGACATCGAGCACATCCCGCTCCCCGACGTCTCGATCGATGTGATCATCTCGAACTGCGTGATCAACCTCGCTGCCGACAAGCAGCGGGTGTTGGCGGAAGCGTTTCGTGTGCTGAAGCCCGGGGGCCACTTCGCGGTGTCGGATGTCGTCGTCCAAGGGACGCTTCCCGCCGAGGTACGGCGCAGCATGGAGCTGTGGGTCGGGTGCATCGCCGGGGCCCTTGAGGAGAAGGAGTTCGCGGGGCTATTGGCCGCAAGCGGGTTCACGGACGTGGCGATCGAGCCGACCCGCGTCTATGCGTTCGAAGACGCGCGGGCCTTCCTCGCCGGCGCGGGGCTCGACGCGGAGGTCCTGGCCCGTGAGATCGGCGGCCGGGTGATGGGTGCGTTCGTGCGGGCGACCAAGCCGTTGCAACCTGCAGCCTGACCGTGGCCGGGGGGCGACACCTTTCCGCCCCCCGGCCCGTAGGGCGACCACTATGTTCAAGCCCATCGTGACGGTCGCGGCAGCCGGATTCCTCGGCATCGCCCTCTGGAAGCTCCTTTCGATCTTGTTCCTGCCGCTCGTCGGCACGCTGTTGGGGATGCTCCTGACGGTGGTCAAGGTCGTCCTCATCATCGGGCTCCTGCTGCTCGTCTGGTGGCTGGTGCGGCGGCGCAAGGACGAAGGCGAAGCCTAGACCTGTTCGTCCCGCGGGGGACCACTTCGTCCCCCGCGGTTTGTGAAACGGACCCTCCCTGGGTTAACGATCCTCGCGCACACACCGCGAGGTCGAACCGTGAAGCCCTGCCTGCTCATCATCGCGTTGCTTTTCGCCTCCAGCACCGGGCTCGCCCAGCAACCGGCACCGAGCGAGTGGCCCGCATACGGAGGCGATCCCGGCGGCCACCGCTTCGCGCCGCTCGATCAGATCACCCGGGTGAACGTGGGCGGCCTGCGGCTCGCCTGGGTGTACCGCACGGGCGATCTGATGCGGGGACGGGGCCGGTTCGAGGCCACGCCGCTGCTTGTCGACGGCACGCTGTTCGTCTCCACCCCGCTCGCGCGGGTCGTGGCGCTCGACCCGGCGAGCGGCGCCGAGCGCTGGACCTACGATCCGCGCGTCGACTTGTCGGGAGACTACGGCGACCTGGCGAACCGCGGCGTCGCGACGTGGCTCGACGCGCGCGCCGCTTCCGGAGCCGTCTGCCGCCGCCGGATCTACGTGGCCACCGTCGACGCCCGACTCATCGCGCTGGACGGGAACACCGGGTCGCCGTGCAACGATTTTGGCACGCACGGCACGGTGGACCTGAGTCGCGATCTCCTGAACGCCCCGGCGTACCAGTACGAGTACGGCGTCACCTCGCCCCCCACCGTGGTAGGCGATCTCGTGATCGTAGGCTCGGCGATCTCCGACAACCAGCGGACCGACGCCCCGAACGGTGTGGTGCGCGCCTACGATGTCCGGACCGGCGCGCCGCGCTGGAGCTGGGATCCGATCCCGCGCACTCCCGGCGCGCCCGGCTACGACACGTGGCAGGGCCCGGGGGCGCATCAAACCGGCGCGGCGAACGCGTGGACCGTCCTGTCGGCGGACCCCGAGCGCGGCCTGGTGTTCGTCCCGGTGGGGAGCGCGAGTCCCGACTTCTACGGCGGCCTTCGGCTGGGGAGCGACCTGTATGCCAATTCGGTGGTCGCCCTGCGCGCCACGACCGGAGCGGTCGTGTGGCACTTCCAGGTCGTGCATCACGATCTGTGGGACTACGACGTCCCGGCTCAGCCCGTCGCCTTCACCCTGCGGCGCGGCGGGCGCGCGATACCGGCCCTCGCCGTCGCGACCAAGATGGGACACCTCTTCATTCTCGATCGCGCGACGGGCCGGCCGCTCGTGCCGGTCGAAGAGCGCCCCGTACCGTCCAGCGACGTTCTCGGCGAGCAGGCGTGGCCCACACAGCCGTTCCCGCCGCCGGCGTACCGCTTCGTTCCCGAGAGTCTCCCGGTGACCGACGCCTTCGGGTTGACTCCGGAGGCGCGCGAGCAGTGCCGCGTGTGGATGGCCGGGCTCCGGTCCGACGGCATCTTCTCACCGCCGTCGTTGCGGGGCACGATCCACTTCCCGGGGCACATCGGCGGCTTCGACTGGGCGGGCGTGTCGGTGGACGAGCGGGATGGCCTGCTCGTGGCACCCGTCAATCATCTCGCGATGGTGGTGACGCTGATCCCGCGCGATTCGCTGCACGCGGCGCGGATGGCCCACCCCAACGAAGAGATCAGCCCCATGCGCGGCACGCCGTTCGGCATGATGCGACAGACGCTGCTCACCCCCAATCGTGTGCCGTGCAGTCCGCCCCCTTTTGGCGAGCTGGTGGCGTTCGATCTGATCCGGGGACAGGTGAAGTGGAGGGTGCCGCTCGGCAACTGGCCCGGCACCGCCGCCTTGCCCGGCGCGCCGTTCGGGTCGATCTCGCTTGGCGGCGTGCTCGTCACCGCCGGCGGGCTCGCGTTCATCTCCGCCACGCTCGACCAACGGCTGCGGGCGTTCGACCTCGACACCGGGCGCGAATTGTGGAGCACGCCGCTGCCGGCGGGCGGCCACGCCCTGCCGATGTCCTACATCGCCGGCGGCCGGCAGTATGTCGTGATCGCCGCGGGCGGCCACGACCGGCTGGGGACCGCCCTGGGTGACTATGTCATGGCGTACACGCTCCCCGCTCCCGGCGCCCCGGTGCCGGATACCATGGCGCGCGGGCTTGCCGGATCGTGGCTCGGGGAGCTGCGCATCAACGACACCGACCGCCACCCCACGCGGCTCACGCTGCGCGCCGCCGGCGATTCGTTGACGGGTGAAGCCAGCGCCGACAGCGGCCGCATCTCGGGGACGGTGTCGGCCCGTGCCGCCGGCACCGCCGTGCGGTTCGTTTTCTCGTTCACCTACCCTGAAAAGCACTGCGGCGGTACGCTCACCGGGGAGGGAGCGCAGGCGAACGGCGGCGGCCTGCTGGACGGCGACGTCACCGTAGTGAGCAGTTGCAGCGAGCATCCAGAGCGCGGCACGTTCTCGTTCCGTCGGACCGGGGGATAGCTTCCCCGCATGAAGCGCTCAGCGTGGCGGCTCGGACTGTTGTGGGCGGGGTCGTTCAGCGTCGTCGGGCTGCTGGAGTTCACCTACCACTATCTCGACGTCCTGGCCAGCGGTCATGTCGAGCCGTTCCGCGTCCCGCTGATCGAGGAAATGACGGCGGCCTACGGGGCCGCCGTCCTGTTCCTGGCGGCGATCGCCCTGGCCCGCCGCGCGCGCGCCCGAGGCTGGTCGGGCTGGCGGCTCTTCGCCGTGTACGCGGCGATCCTGCCGTTCTTCTCCGTCGCTCATACCATGTGGAACTTCCTCACCCGCCACATGGTGTTCCCGCTGGCTGGACTGGGTCCGTACGACTACGGCCGCATGCCGTTGCGCTTCGCGATGGAATTCCCCATGGACATGCTGGCGTTCACGCTGCTCATGGGCCTCGCCTACCTGTTCGACCGCTATCGCGAGTCGCGCGACCGCGAGCTGCGCCTGGCGCAGGTCGAGACCGAGCTCACCCGGGTGCGACTCGAGGCGCTGGAAGGACAGCTGCGACCGCACTTTCTGTTCAATGTCTTGAACACGATCTCATCCGTGATGTACGAGGACGTCGCCGCGGCGGACACGATGCTCATGCGTCTCGCGGATCTGCTGCGCCGCACGCTGCGACGTCCGAGCGGAGGAGAGATCGCGCTCGATGCGGAGCTCGAGACGCTCGAGCTCTATCTCGACATCATGCGGGCCCGCTTCGGGGACCGCTTGTCGGTCGTGGTGTCGGCGGCGCCGGCGGCGCGTCGCGCCGCGGTTCCGGCGCTCGTGTTGCAGCCATTGGTCGAGAACGCTCTGCGCCACGGCGATCCGGGGCCCGGGATGGCGGCGCGCATCGCGGTGCGGGCGCGACGCGACGACGGGCGCCTGGTGCTCGAGGTGGAAGACAACGGTCACGGCATCCACGGGACACCGGAGGAAGCGATCGGGAAGGGCGTAGGACTCGCCAATACGGCGCGCCGCCTGGAGCAGTTGTACGGCGCGCAGCAGTCGCTCCGCCTGGAAAACCGGCAGGGCGGGGGGGCGCGCGTCTCGGTCGAGCTGCCGTTCCGGGAGGCGCCGTGAGCGCGGCAGGGCGGTCCGCCGGCCTCTCGGTGCTGATCGTGGACGACGAGCGGCCGGCGCGGGCGAAGGTGCGCCGCTTCGTGGCGGGCGATCCGGAGATCGGCACGATCTTCGAGGCCGCGGACGGTGTCCGCGCCGTGGACCTGGTGCGCGAGGAATCGCCGGATCTCGTCTTTTTGGACGTGCAGATGCCGGGGCTGGACGGCTTCGGTGTGCTGGAGGCGCTCGACCCCGGGGTCCGGCCGCACGTCGTGTTCGTCACCGCGTTCGACGAATACGCCGTCCGCGCGTTCGAGATCCACGCCGTGGACTACGTGCTGAAGCCGTTCGATGTGGAGCGACTTACGCTGGCGCTCGCGCGGGCGAAGGAGGCCGTCGGTCGGCGGCGCGACGGGGAAGACCGGCGCCGTCTCACGCAGCTCCTGGCCGACGTCCGGCGCGAACGGCCGGAACGGCTGGAGCGGCTGCTCGTGGAACAGGCGGACCGCGCGGTGCTGTTGCCGCTGGCGCGCGTCGACCGGATCGAGTCGGCGCGCAATTACGCGGTGCTGCACGCCGGCCGCGAGACCTACCGCGTCCGAACCACGCTCGATCGCCTGGAGCAGCGGCTCGATCCCCGCCGTTTCGTGCGGGTGAGCCGCTCGGCGATCGTGAACGTGGACCGCGTGGCCGAGCTGCGGCCGTGGTCGCATGGAGACTGGGTCGTCGTCTTGAGCGACGGGGCGAAGCTCAAGCTCAGCCGCCGCTATCGCAGTCGGCTGCAGCACTTCGACCCGTAGCGATCAGCTGCCGGCTCGATCCGTGATCGAGAAGTCGAGCGGCAGGTTGACGAGCACTCGGACCAGACGTCCCCCGAGCCGAGCGGGCCGGAACAGCGCCTTGAGGATCCACTGCCGACTCGGGATCTCGAACCCGGGGTTCGGACTGCGCAGCACCTTCACGGAGCCCGGATCCACCCGGCCCGTCGTGTCGATGACCGCCTGCAACATCACCCGTCCCGTGATCCCGGCGTCCCGCAACAGCGCGGGGTAGGTGGGCGGCGGTGCGGCAAGGAGCAGCGGTTGCTCGTCCACCGCGCTCGCGGCGTACACCTGGTCCAGACTGGGCTCGACGCCGGTCGCGCGCCCTCCTTCGACACCAACCCCGGAGAAGTCCTTCGGATCGAAGCGCTCCTGGAGGGTGACGGGAGGGATGGCGGTGGGAATCACCGCCGGCACATCCATCGTCTGGAACCCTTTCAGCGGTACACTCAGCTCCGGTTGCGCCGGGGGCGGCTGCCGCTCGGGTGGAGGCGCCAAAAACACGAGGGTGGTATCGGCGGCGATGCTGGCGGTGCTCTGCCGCGCGCTCAGGGTGGCCAACACCGCGGCACCGATGATGGCCGAGTGGATGATGAGGGACGGAACGCCTCCGCCGAACAGGCTGTTGCCGAGCTTCCGATCGGACTCGATGAGTGCGAATGCCATAGCCGTCCTCCGACGCTCCGAAATGAAACGCGGGCGGAGATTCGTGGGACGGCATCTCCACTCTTCGCTACAGCAGAATCAGACGCGGGAGTGGAGCCGTTGGTTGCGGCACGCCTGTGCGCGGAGTGTCAGGGACTCCCGGGACGGGCAGCCTGCGCGGCCATGATCCGCATGAGATCGGCGTTGGTCCAGGGCTGCCAGCCGTGCGGCTTCATCGGCCGGCCGTAGCCGAATTCCGCGTCGGCCGGCGGGGTGGTGCGCTTGAGGAAGTCCTCCAGCCGGTACACCGCCAGGTTGAGGTAGAACGTATCGTAGTCGCCGACGAAGACGTGGATCTTGCCGCGCAGTTTCGGTCCCAGCGCCGCCCAGTTGCGCTCGAGGTAGTCCCGCAAGTCGTAGTCGTGCGTGCGGAAGTACTCGGCCACGTCGTGGCGGATGTGCCCGGTCCGGAGATCCCACAGCTCCGCGGTGTAGCCGTCCGGCCCGACCGGGCCATAGGTCGCTTCCCAGATCGCGAACTGCTCGCCGGAGCGGGCGTGGCTGCCCAACACCGCCTCGAACTGACTCTCCTGCCGCACGGTGATGCGCGGCTGGCCCGTCACCTCGACCTCCGCCGGTACCTCGGACCACATCCAGTCCGACACCGGGTAGACGAACGCGTTCGTATCGCTGTACATGTTGACCAGCTCGTAACTGCGGAAATCCACCGGGTCGGGATAGAGCACCCACGTGCCGCCGAAGAAGTCGGGGTGGTACACCTGGAGCGCCAGCGCCTCCCATCCTCCGGTCGAGCCTCCCGTGAGGAAACGGGCGGCCGGCTGGCGGGAGATCCGGAAGTGATCCTCCAGATACGGGATCAGCTCCTGCATGATGGCGTCGCCGTACGGCCCGTTGTTCACGGAGTTCACCGCGTACGAGTCGTCGAAGTACGGCGTCGGATGCTGGAATGTCACGGCGACCACCTGCGGGAAGCTGTCGGAGCGCCAGGCGCGATAGAACTCGAACCCGGGCTCGCGCATGGTGCGCAGCTCGCGCTCGGCCTTGCGCTCGGGTGTTTCCGCCACACTGTCGGTCGAGAATCCGAACGGGGCTCGCAGCGAGAAGTGCCCCTGCTCGTAGACCACCGGGTAGCGGCGCGTCGTGTCGCGGTCGTAGTCCCGCGGCAGCAAGACGGTGGCGCCGAGGTAGATCGAGCGTCCCCACCAGGCGGAGAGGAGCTTGCTCTGAAACTTGATCCGCCGCACCCACTTGGTGTCGGGCGGGACCTGCACCGGCGGCAGCGCCCGGGCGAGCGAGAGCCGGATGGTGTAGCCGCTCTTGGGATCGAGGTGCACGTGCTGCACCTCGCTCACCAGGTTTCCGGGAGAGATGTTGAACTGCTGTCCCTCCCATTGGTCGTCGTGCATCCAGAGCGTGTGGCCGTCGGCGCGGTGAAACTCGGTGTAGAGGCTGACGAGCGCCTGCACGTAGTAGTCACCGGCTGGGATCTCGTTGAGACTCGCCACCGGATAGCCCAGCGTCGTCCCGTCGATCACGACCGGCGTCCCGGCCGCGAGGCCGATCACGTCCACGCCGTAGAAGGGGACGCAGTCGCTCTCCCCATGGTCTCCCAGGCGCGGCTCCTCGTCACGCTTGGACGAGACGAACACATAGACGCGTCCGGTCACCGGTGTGCCGCGCAGCTGCGCGGGGATCGTGATCTCGAATCGCGGTCCCTGGGCGGTGGCGGCACGGGCGGCCATGGTACAAGCGGCGAGGACGACGAAAGTCAGGACGCGCACGGGCACTCCTCAAGAAGGGCGTGGCAGCAAGTGTGAGGCGGGACGGCGGGTGTCGCAAGGGTGGTGGTAGCGTGCGACGCGGGCCGCCCGTACAATTGCCCGGTGCGGCTTCCTTGGGTGATGCTCGTGACGCTGGGCCTGGCGTCCGGCGCGAGCGCGCAGGCGCCGGGTGACAGCGGTAGCCGGGCGCCCCGGCTGTTCGAGGTTGCGACACCGCTCCACGTGAGCCTGGCCGCCGACTTCGGCGCCGTCGCCCGGGACCGGGGCGAGCGGAAGCAGGACCATCCCGCTGTGCTCACGTTCACCGCCGAAAGCGGTGACAGCACCCGGCTCGACGTCACCCTGCGCACGCGCGGGCACTACCGGTTACGGACCTGCCAGTACCCGCCGCTCAAGGTCGCCTTCGACAAGGAACACACCGCGCACACGATCTTCGCGCACCAGAACGCGCTCAAGCTCGTGGTGCAGTGCCGCGGCGGCGGCCGCTGGAGCGACTACCTCCTCGAAGAGTACCTGCTCTACCGCGTCTACGGCCTCCTGTCCGACCGGAGCTTCCGCGTCCGTCTGGTGGACGTCACCTATGTCGACCCCGGCACGAAACACCCGCCCGAGACGCGGCGCGGGTTCTTCGTCGAGGACGACGATCGCATGGCGCACCGCAGCCACGCCGACGTGTTCGAGCAGCAGGGCGTGAGCCAGGACGAAGTCGATTCCACCCAGATGAGCCTGCTCGCGGTGTTCGAGTACCTGGCCGGGAACACCGACTGGTCGGTAGGGGGGCTGCACAACATCGTGCTCATCCGGGATTCGACCAATGTGGTGTATCCCGTGCCGTACGACTTCGATTGGTCCGGCGTGATTTCACCGCCCTATGCGATTCCCGACGCCCGTCTCGGTCTCCGCACGGTGCGCGAGCGGCTGTTCCGCGCCGGCTGCCGCAGCCCCGAGCAGCTCGTCCCGACCCTCGCGCGGTTCAACCTGTTGAAGGATTCCATCTACGCGCTGTATCGCGGCCAGGAGGGGCTCGACCCGGGTCGGGTCCGGCAGGCGCTCGACTACTACGACGAGTTTTACCGCACCATCAACGACCCGCGGGCCGTCCGACGTGTGTTCATGATCAACTGCACGGCCCCGTGATGCCCGACCCGGCGAATCGCTCCCTCTTCCGGCTGCTGCTCTACTACGCCGTCCTCGTCGCCGCGACGCTCGCCCTGGAGCGTGTGTCGCCCGCGGTCCGGGCGGCCGTGTCCGTGGCCGAAGGCGAGACGGCGTCGCACCGTGGGGCGCTCGCCGTCGCGCTCGCGATGGTCGGCGCGGTGGCCCTCGTGATCCCCGTGGCCTGGGTCTACATGCTGACCAAGCGGCGGCAGCGCTGGGATCCGTCGGTGGTGCAGACGGTGATCCTGCTGCCGCTGGCGGTCGCCGGCATCGCCGCCCTGGTGCGCAACAGCCTCGCGCTGGCGTTCAGCCTCGCCGGGCTCGCGGCGGCGGTGCGGTTTCGCAACACGCTCAAGGATACGAAGGACGCGGTGTACATCTTCCTCGCCATCGCGGTGGGGTTGGCGGCGGGCGTCCAGGCGCTCGAGCTAGGCTTCGTGGTGAGTGGTCTCTTCAACGCCACCGTGCTGGCGCTCTGGGCCCTCAACGTCGGGGACATCTATGCGGGGGAGCCGGGTCCGACCTTCACCCGCGAGTTTCGCATCGCCCACCCCGAAGGGGCGCACGGCACCCTGGTGGTGCAGGCGGATCGCGCCGGACAAGAGCGGCTCGAAACCGCCCTCGGCCAGCACGTGAAGCACTGGCGGCTGGCCCAGCGCGACGCGGGCGTGGACAACCGGAGCGTGATGACCTATCGCGTCCAGCTCAGGAAGAGGACGACGCCGGCGGCGCTCGTCGCCGCCGCCACGTTCCTCGGTGTCGCGGCCGAGTTCCACCCGACCGCAGGCGAGGGCGCTCAGCCGTAGCGGGTCACTGCGAGCCGGCGACGAGCTGCCGCAGTTTACCGGCGTCCAGCAGCTGATAACCGTCTCGCCCGGTTGCTCGGATCACGCCCTCACGTCGCAGGTGCCGCAGCTCCCGCACGAGCACCTCCCGCACCGTGCCCAGCTCCTCGGCGAGGTCGGTCTGCGTCCCCTCGAACGAAACGACGTGCTTCGTCGCGGCGCTCGAGCGACTGAGCAGATAGTCGGCCAGCCGGGCGCGAACACTCTGAAACGACAACCGGTCGAGCCGCAGCACGAGCTGCCGCACGCGGCGCGACAGCTGGCCCAGCAGCAGCAGTGCGAGCCGCGGGTCCTGCCCGATCGCCGCCTCGATCGCCCCCAGCGTGAAGACGAGGCAGCGGGTGGGCAGCAGTGCAACGGCCGTCGCCGGCAACACGCCCCCGTCGAACAGCGGGACTTCTCCGAGCGTGGCTCCCGGTCCTTCCGTGTGCACCACCTGCCGCCGGTCGGCCCCGTCTCGGACGACGCGCACTCGGCCTTCGACCACGAGAAACATTCCCGGGGATGGGTGGCCGGCGCGAAACAGCGTCTGGCGCGTCGCGTAGCGGCGCTCGACCCCGCGCGCTGCGAGCTCGCGCAGGGCCGGGGGCGCAAGTGCCGCGAACGTCGGGATTCGTCGCATCGTACGAATGTCGAGCATGAGCACCAGGCCTGGAACCGTTGTTCCTGCGGTCAGCCGACGGATACCGTAACCTACGCGCTGCTGGGACCACCTGATGAGGAGACACTATGCAGACGCGATTGCCGGTCATGCTGTTGCTGGTCGTACTGGCCGGGCGACTCCCTGCCCAGACGCCCCCCGACACGGGGTTCGCCGCCCTACAGCAGCGCGGGAAGATGGTGATGGGGGTCGACCAATACACGAGTGTGCATTGCTTCGACGATCTGGCCGACGGCGGCCGGATCGTGCTGACCCGATCGCCGGAAGACACGGCCGGCGTACGCGCGATCCGCGCACACCTCGCCGAGATCGCCCGCGCCTTCGCCGCTGGTGACTTCGGCCATACCATGATGGTACACCAGCATACGCTCCCCGGGACCGCGGTGATGCGCGAGCGCCGAGCCGCGATCACCTATCGGATGGACACCCTCCCCGGGGGTGGGGCGGTGCGCATTACGACCCGCGACTCCACGGCGTTGCAGGCGATTCACGAGTTCCTGGCCGCGCAACGCGGCGACCATCACGCCGCGGGAGCGACACTCGACTCGACGACCGTCACCCACCGGCGCTGATCGATCGCCGTGGCGCTCAGGCGCCCAGGGCTCTGCCGAGGAACGGGATACGGCGCAGGACGAGCATCAGCGCTACCGACACCGCCAGCACCGCAACCGACAACAGCGGAATGCCGATGATCGGGTGAAGCGTGGCGGCCGTCAGCCGGTAGCCGAGCACTCCGCTGCCCAGGACATCGAGCAGCAGCGGATGCAAGAGGTAGACGCCGAAGCTCGTCGCCGCCACGGTCCGGATGATCCCCAGAGTCTTGGGGTGACGCGATGTCCAGGCTGCGGGCTCCGGCTGCGTCAGCAGCACGAACAGCGCCACGCTCATCACCACCACGTTCGGTCGATCGTAGGCGTACAGCGCCACGTTCATCTCTTCGCCTCCCGTCAGGCGGGCGGTCGCCGCCGCTGTCCACGCCCCGGTGAGTGCGATGAGCAGCAGGAGCTGCCAGCGCGCGCGTGGCGTCACCGGCGTCCCGGCCAGCCACGTCCCGGCGAGCAGGTAGCCCACGTACGTGCTGACCACCAGCACGGGAATCCCCACGTGGGGTCCTCCCCACCATTCCCACAGCGGCAGCAAGGCCGTTCCCACGAACCAGAGCCCCAGCGTGTACCACCGCAGCGGCCGGGAGGATTCGGCGGCGAGCGGCCGCACGAGCGGGACCGCCAGGTACAAGCCGAGCAGGATGTACACGTACCACAGGTGGAAGTACACGGGGCCGTTGAGGAGGTCGCGTCCGAACCGCACCCACGCGACCGGGCGGTGATCGCGCAGCGCCAACCAGGCGTACGCCAGCGCCGACCAGGTGACGAGCGGCAGGACGATCCGCTGTCCGCGACGCCACAGGAACGAGGCGATGGGCTCGTGGCGTCGTTCGGGGGTGAGCAGCATCCAGCCGGAGAGGAGCACGAACAACGGCACGCCGACGCGGGCGAAGCTGTCGAACAGATCGCCGGCCCACCAGCGCCCAAGCCCCTGGGCCGGTCCGGCATTGACGACGCTCGAGGCCGTGTGGATCACGACCACCAGGAGGATGGCCACGGCGCGGAGGACGTCGGGACCGACGCGACGCGAATCGCCGGCGGGCGGGTGTTCCGGATCTTTGGGGCGGTTCATGGAGCCTCGAAGGCCGGCCCAATATAGGGTTTGCGGGGGGGCTTCCCGCAACGTTGCGCGGCTGACGATCGTATAGGGGGTTGGTGCCCCATCCGTTTCCCTGATCCTTCTGTCCGCCTCCGGAGGTCTCATGCGTAACCGCGTCCTGTTCCTTCCTCTCATCGGGTTACTCGCGGCCCTGCCGGTGCGGGCGCAGAGCTCGCTGCCAGTGAAGCGCGCGGCCCAGCCCACGACCTCGGCGATTACGGCGGCGGACTTGATGAGCCGGCTCTATGTCTACGCGGACGACTCGATGATGGGTCGTGAGGCGGGAACGGCCGGCAACGTCAAGGCGACGAGCTACATCGCCGCCGAGCTGCGGCGCATGGGGCTGCAACCCGCCGGCGACAGCGGCACCTACTTTCAGACGATCCCGCTCAAGACGCGCAGTTTCGACACGACATCGACCTTCACGGTGGCGGGCGCCCCGCTCGCCCTGTTCACCGAATACCTGCCGCTCACCCGCCAGCCCTCGAGCACTGCATCAGTGCCGATCGTCTTCGGCGGGATGATGGGAGATTCAGCCCACCAGCTGCCGGCGGCACAGGTGGCCGGCAAGCTCGTCGTCCTCACGACCGGCGGGCTCAATTCGCTGCGGGCGCTCCGTCGCGCGCCGACGATCGAAGGGGCCTGGGGCGTGGCGCTGCTCGGCCTCGACAGCCTGCCGCCCCAGTTCACGGGATTCCTGCGGCGGCCGCAGATGTTCCTGGACGACAACCCGCCGGGCCAATCGCAGCCGACGATCATCCTCATTTCGCAGGCCGCGGCGGCGAAGATGTTCAGCACGCGGTTCGACTCGCTCACGCTGGGCGCGACCGGCGCCGGCGCGGCGGTCGACGTGCGCTACACCGTCACCGCGATCGCCGATCCGGCGCGGAACGTCGTCGCCATCGTCCCGGGCAGCGACCCGAAGCTGAAGGGCGAATTCGTGGCGATCGGCGCGCACAACGATCACATCGGCCTGGCCCGGCCCGTGGACCACGACTCGATCCGCATCTGGAACCACGTCGTGCGTCCCGAGGGGGCCGACGACGGCGGCAAGCAGGCGACGCCGGCGCAACAGGTGACGGTGGACTCGCTGCTCGCGGCATTCCGCGCCGCGCACCCGGGCAGCACGCGGGTCGACTCGATCTCCAACGGCGCCGACGACGACGGATCGGGGACCGTGTCCGCCCTCGAAGTGGCCGAGCACATCGTCTCGATGCCGCGCAAGCCGAAACGGTCGATCCTGTTCGTCTGGCACACCGGCGAGGAGAAGGGGCTGCTCGGCTCCCGGTTCTTCACCGATCACCCGACCGTGTCACGCGACTCGATCGTGGCGCAGCTCAACATGGACATGATCGGTCGCGGCGACGCGGCCGACGAAACGGGACGTACCAAGGAGGGCACGGCGATTCGCGGCACGCCGACCTACCTGCAGCTCGTCGGGTCGCGCCGCCTGTCGACCGAGCTGGGTAACCTGATCGAGACGGTGAACACGCAGGGCCACCACGGTCTGACGCTCGACTACGCGATCGACGCCGACGGCCATCCGTCCAACATCTACTGCCGCAGCGATCACTATTCCTACGCGCGCTACGGCATCCCCATCACGTTCTTCACGACGGGCCTGCACTCGGACTACCACCAGGTGACCGACGAGCCGGAGTACATCGACTACGACCATATGGCCCGCGTCGCGAGCTTCGTGGCCGATATCGCGCTCCACGTCGCGGACCTCGATCATCGCATCGTGGTGGATCACCCGAAACCCGATCCGACCGCGCCCTGCCGGCAATAGGGCTCGGCCCTTCAGATTCGGCGATGCGGGCTCCGGGCGAGGTTCTTCTCGTTTCGTGCTACGAGCTGGGGCACCGGCCGCTCGGCACAGCCTGGCCCGCCGCTTTCCTCGAGCGCGCCGGGTTTCGACCGGCGCAGATCGATCTCGCCGTCGAGCCCCTCGATGAAGCGGCGGTGCGCCGGGCACGCTTCGTCGGCATCTCGGTCCCGATGCATACGGCGCTCCGCCTCGGCGTGCGAGCGGCGGAGCGTATCCACGTCCTCAATCCCGATGCGTTCATTTGTTTCTACGGACTCTACGCCACACTGAACGCCGCCTACCTGCTGGCCGGTCGGGGGCACGCGGTGCTCGGTGGCGAGCTCGAGCAGGCGCTGGTCTCGCTCGTCGAGCAGGTGAGTCGGGGAGAACGACAGGCGACTGCCGGCGCGTCCCGCCCGCTGCTCGCGCGTCTCGACTTCCCGCTCCCGCGCCGGACGAGGGCCCCCGGCTCACCGGGGTATGCCCGGCTCGAGCGGGACGGACAGCTGGTCTCCGCGGGATACGTCGAGTCGACCCGGGGGTGCCTGCATCATTGCCTCCATTGTCCCATCCCGCCGGTCTATGACGGGCGTTTCTTCGCGGTGCCCGCTCCGGTGGTGCTGGCGGACATCCGGCAACAGGTGGAGTCGGGCGCGCGTCACATCACCTTCGGTGACCCCGATTTTCTGAACGGGCCCGGGCATGCGTTGCGCGTGACCCGGGCGCTGCACGCGGATTTCCCCGAGGTGACGTTCGACATTACGGCCAAGATCGAGCATCTGGTGCGGCATCGTACCATGCTCCCCGAGCTCGCCGCCCTCGGATGCCTGTTCATCGTGTCGGCGGTCGAATCGTTCAGCGACGTCGTCCTGGCCCGGCTGGAGAAAGGACACACGCGCGCCGACGTGTTCACTGCGCTCGGCATCACGCGGGATGCCGCCATCGCGCTGCGGCCTTCGTTCGTCGCGTTCACCCCGTGGACGACGTTCGACGATTACCTGGACATGCTGGACGTGACCGTCGCCGAGGGGTTGATCGATCAGGTCGATCCGATCCAATACGCCATCCGGTTGCTCGTGCCGCCGGGTTCCGCGCTGCTCGCGAAGCCGTGGATGCGCGAGCACCTGGGGGAGCTGGACGAGACCGCGCTGACGTATCGCTGGACGCACCCCGATCCGCGCATGGACCGCCTGTATGGGGTGGTGAGCCGGCTGGTGGAAGAGGCCGCCGAGCGCGCCGCGGACGCTGGCGTGACACTCGAGCGGATCCGCGCCGCCGCGGCAGCACTTGCCGACCGACCCGGGCCCGAGCCCCGCGTCGGCGCGACGCCCCGTGCGCGGCGTCGATCGGCGCGGCTCACCGAGCCCTGGTTTTGCTGAGCGGAGCCCAGCAAGGGCCAGTTCGGCCCGATCGTCTGAATCAGTCGAGCTGCGAGCTGCCTGCCAGGGCGGCGAGAGCGCGGTTACGGTCCGATTCGGAGCCGATCTGGTTCGCCGCCTCGATGTAGGCCTGTCGCAACGCGCTCGTGAGGCGCAGGTGCTGCGCGACCGCGACCAGCACGTTGGCGCAATCGTAGGCCGAGCCGATGCGACGAGCGGAGGCGATCACGGCCGCCGCCGCGGACTCGGCCAGGCCCGCGTGCTCGCTCAAGGCCGTCAGCACCCGGGCGTGGTCGTAGTCCGAGCCGATGCCGTCGGCCGCCGCGAAGAAAGGGCTCCGCGAGGTTTCATCCACGCCGGGGCCCTCGGCCACCTGCACCAGCAGCTCCGCCCGATCGTAATCCGACGAGATCTGTCCCGCCGACGTGAGGGCGGCGGCGACCAGCGCCGGCGGCGTCTCGCGTTGCGCGAGGAGCGTCGCCAGGACGCGACGGCGGTCGTAATCGGACTCGATGCCGTTTACGGCCTGGAAAAACGCGGGGCTCATCGCCGCCGTGATCGGGTGTTTCTGGATGAGCACGATGAGCACTTCGGCGAGGTCGTAGTCCGACTCGATATGACCGGCTGACCCCAGGACGGCGGTCGCGAGCTCATCGGGCAGGCTCTTCCCGGCCAGCACCACCGCGAGCACCCGGTGGCGGTCATAATCGGACTGGATGTGATCGGCCGCGGTCACGAAGGCGGTGCGGGAGGGCTCGCTCAATGGGTAGCGGGCCGCCACGAGCACCAGGATCTCCGCCAGGTCATAGTCGCTGGAGATCTCGCTCCCCGCCTGTGTCACGACTCTCGCGACGCCGGCTGGATCCAACCGGCCATCGGCCACGAGCTCCTGATAGTAGAGGCGCTTCGCGTAATCCCCCGAGATCTGGGTGATCTCCTGGAACAGGGCGTCCTGCCCGCGGGTCTGCAGGATCCAGCGGCTGCGCGCTTCGCCGGCATATCCCGTCCGGCGCAGCAGCTCCGTGAGCGTCGCGGTGAGCCAGGCGCGGGCCTCGGCATCGTAGGGACGCTCGGTGTCGTCCACGAACCAGCGGTGCGCCACACCGCCCGAACCGGGTCGCATCTCCACGCGGCGCTCCTGGTTGCCGTCGCGTCGCTCCAGCACGACCGAGCCGCCGGCATCGATCTGGGAGATGTCGGTGTAGTCGGTCGTGAAGTGGAATCCCCCCTCCGCCACGAGCTCCAGCGAGCAGCTGCCGGTCTTGTACAGCAGCTGTGTGCGGTGCCCCGTGCTGTGTTCGCTGGAGGTGCTGGAGCTGCTGGTGCTGCCGGAGCTGTTGCGGGACGAACGCGGCTGGCACCCGCTCGAATCGGGGGTTGGATGGTGGAGCGCAGGCTCCTGCGCCATCGCGCGATGCACCGCCTGCAGGGTTTCCTGCGGATCGTCACTCGAGGTCCACGGCAGCGTCGTCCGGGCCGCCTGATGCGCCGACAGGCGCGTGGGACGCAGGACGGCGAGCGGCAGCACGACGAGGGCTGCGGCGAGAGCGCTGGGGACCACCAGCCGGCGGTTCAACGCGTCGCGACGCCGCGCGGGATCGAGCACGTCGAGGAGGCGGCTGCCGAGCTGCGACGGCCGGGCCATGGCGACACTGGCGAGTCCGGTGACCGGCGCCGCCCGCAACGTGCGCGCGATGTCGAGCAGATGCCCGGCATAGTCGGACGGCTTGGCGCCGCCGGCGAGGACCCGGTCGTCGCAGGCGCGCTCGCGTTCGATGCGCAGCCGCGCCGCGGCAACCCACACGAGCGGATGGAACCAGTACGCGGCGCAGGCGCAGACGGCGAGGAGCTGCGTCAGGCAATCGCGCCGCTCGACATGGGCCAGCTCGTGGAGTAGGACGTCCCGGCGGCGCTCGGCGGACCACTGCTCCGCGTCGGCCGGGAGCAGGACGACCGGCCGCCTGATGCCCCAGGTCATCGGCATCGCGGGACCCGCTGCGGCGAGCAGCTGCACCGGCGTGCGCAGCCCCAGTTGGGCGGCGATGGAGGCCAGGAGCTCGAGCCAGTCCCGCGACTGGATGGGGTGGGCGCGGCGCGCGATCCGCGCCACGCGCCAGGCGCCGGCCATGTACGCTCCGAGCACGAGCGCCATCCCGACGAGCCAGACGGCGATCAGCCACGGGCCGAGCCTCGGGCGTGCGGCTGCGGGTGCCGCCGCCACGATCGAGGCCGTGGCGCTGGTGACAGCAGGCAGCGGTCCGGCGACGGTCGTCGTCGCGGGATCATTCACGCCGGGCGCCGGCGGCGCCGGCTCCGCCATCAGCGCGGGTGCCGGGAACACCGGCACGCGCCACGCCGGCCCGAACAGCCTGGCCGCCGGGAGGACCAGGGCGCCGGTGAGTCCGAGCGTCCAGACGAAGTGCCGCGGCGCGGCCGCACGCCACGCCAGGGTGACCAGGCCCGCGGCGCCGAGCAGCAGCGTTGCTTTGGCCAGCGAGTCGAGGACGAAATCGCGCATGGGTCACCGTCCTTCTTTCTTGGCCTGGGCGATGAGCCCGGCGAGTCGATTCAGCTCGGAGTCGGAGAGTCGCGCGTTCGACAAGTCGAGCAGGGCCGCGACCGCGGCTTCGGTGGAGCCGCCGAAGAAAGTGCTGACGACCTGGCGCAGCGCCGATTCCCGCGCGCGTTCCCGCGGCACGGTCGGGGAGTAGACGTAACGTGGGCCGTCTTCGATGTGCCGCAGATGGCCTTTGCCCTCGAGCACGCGCAACAACGCGCGGACCGTGGAATAGCTGGGACGGTCGGGGAGGGCGTCGTGGACGTCGGCGGCCGTCGCGCGGCCGAGCCGGTAGATCACGTCCATGATCTGGCGCTCGCGCCGTGAGAGCTGGGAGCGGGCCGGGGGTGCCATGTTCGCAGCTCCGGATGAAGTGCTAAAATTCTAGCATCATGCTAAAAACTTAGCAACCCCCGGCTTGACCATTTCTTGACGGTGCCACCCGAGCTTCTCCCGTCGATCACTTCCTCCACAGGGGTAGCTCATGCGCACACTCTGCTCGCTTCTCGCCGCCGCCGTGCTGGCGGCGGCTTGCGCCGACCGCGATATCGCGGGAATCAGCGCGAGCCGGTCCAATCAGGGAAACGATGACCACGACGACCGAGATGGCCCCGGCCTCACGGTCATGACGTACAACGTCTACTACGGTACCGATCCGACGCCGCTGCTGGCCACGCCGCTCGATCAAGTTCCGTTCGTCGCCGCCGGGGTGTGGGCCCTGGCGCAGCATACGAACTTCCCGGCGCGCGCCGGCGCCCTGGCGGCGCTGATCGCGCGCCGCCGGCCGCACCTCGTCGGCCTGCAGGAAGCGGCCCTGTACCGGGTGCAGCATCCCGGGGATGCGGTGTTCGGTGGAGCGACGCCGGCGACGGCCGTCGTGTACGACTTTCTGGCGCTGCTGGTGGATTCGCTCGCGGCGCGCGGCCTCCACTACGTCGTCGCCGCCGCGGACTCCACCACGGACGTGGAGCTCCCGGCGTTCGCCGGCATCGACGGAACGGGAAACCCGACCTTCGACGACGTCCGCCTGACCGATCGGGACGCCGTGCTCGCCCGCGCCGACGTGCAGTTTGCCAACGCGCAGCACGGCAAATACCAGGCGTTCATTCCCGTGAGCTTCGGTCCCGTGCAGACGGGGGTGTTCGAAGGGTGGGCGTCCGTAGAGGCGACGATCCACGGTCGTACGTTCCGGTTCGTCTCCACGCACCTCGAAGCGCAGCTGGCCGTCCCCGTACAGGTGGGGCAAGCGCAGGAGCTGCTGGGGCTGCTCCAGTCGGAGACCCGGCCGACGATCCTCGTGGGCGATTTCAATTCCGATGTGCTGGGGCAGGTGCCCGGCGCCGCGACCCCGTCCTACGGCATGGTCACGGGGGCGGGTTTTGCGGACAGCTGGCTACGACCGCACCAGCGCGATCCGGGCGCCACGTGCTGCGAGAGCGCGGATCTCGGCAATCCACAGCCCACCCTGAATCAGCGGATCGATTTCATCTTCACACGGAATCTGCCGCGACTCGCCGTCCCGCTGCGGCGCGAAGTCGTGGGTGACCGGCCGGGCGACCGGACCGCCGGCGGCCTCTGGCCCTCGGATCACGCCGGGCTCGTCACCACGTTCCTGCTGCCGACCATTGGACCGTGGCGGGAACGGGCTGACGTGGCCGAATAATGGCAGGCGTCGCGGCGCGGTGGCGTCCGTGGCTGCAACTGGTGCCGGCGGCCCCCGAGGCTACATTGGCGGGGCCGCCGGCCATGGCCTCGTTCTTCGAGCAGCTCCGAGAGTTCCTCGCTCCCCGGTTCCAGCTGCAACGCGAGCTGGGGAGCGGCGGGATGGGGACGGTGTACCTGGCACACGACACCGCTCTGGACCGGCCGGTGGCCGTGAAAGCGCTCCTGCCCGAGAATGCCAGCGCACAAGCGGCCCGTCGCTTCCTCCACGAAGCCCGCACGCTGGCGGAGTTCGAGCATCCCAACATCGTCCGCATCTACGACGTGGGCCGGGACACCGACCCCTTCATCTACTACATCATGGAGTACCTCGACGGCGAGACTCTGGCCAAGCGCCTGACGCGCGGGCGGCTGGAGATTCCCGAAGTGCTCTCCCTCGGCCGGGACATGCTGGACGCGCTGCACGCCTCGCACGGCCGCGGCGTGATTCATCGGGACGTGAAGCCTTCCAACATCTTCCTGGTGCGCGGCCGGGGCGTGCTGGTGGACTTCGGTATCGCGAAATCGCAGTCCGACTCCGGCTCCCTCCAGACCCAGCCCGGCCAGGTGATGGGCACGCGACGATACATGGCGCCGGAGCAGATCGTCGGGCGCGAGTATCCGCAGACCGACCTGTATCTCGTCGGCATGGTCCTGTACGAGGCGGTGACCGGACGTTACTGGGAGGGTACTGAGTCCGATCTTGCGGCCATCCCGCCGGAGCTCCGCCGCGCCCTGAGCCGCGCGCTCGAACTGTCCCCGGACGAGCGCTGGCACAGCGCGGGCGCGTTTGAACACGCGCTGTGGCGCCGGTCGGTTGTCCCGTCGGGGTGGTGGTATGCCGGCGCTGTCGTCGTGGTCGCCGCGGTGTCGCTGCGGCTGTTCCCGTTTCCCCGCAGTCCACAGGTGGACGTGCGGATCGAGCGGTTTCGCGTCAGCGGAGCCGCGGCGAGCCTGGGCGACTCGATCGCCTTCCACATCGCCGGACGGTTGACGGGGTTCCCCGATTTCACGGTCTTGGGTCCCGCACCGGTGCGACGGGCGAAGACGGTCGCGTCGGGGTCGCTGAGCGTTTCGGTGGCCGGGCTGGCCGTCCGGGTGCAGCTTCCGGGCCAGCCGCCGGTTTCGCTCACGAGCGCCGACACCGCGTGGCGGCCGGCGGCTGACCTCCTCGCCGACAGTATCCTGGTGCGGCTGTACAGCGCGAGACCGCTCGATCCGCGGCTCCCGGTCCGCGTCCTGCCGCGCCGCCCCGACGCGTTGCGCCCGTTCCTCGGCGCCGAGAAGGCGTTCGCGCGCGCTTGGTTGGACTCGGCATACCTCGGTTACGCGGAAGCGGCAGCGCTCGACGATTCGTGCGGGCTGTGCGCCTGGCGCCATGCCGAAGTCGCCCGCTTCCTCGCACTGCCGCCGGATACCGGCGACGCCCTGCAATACCGGGCACAGCTCGATCGCTTCCCGCCAGACTATCAAACCTTGATCCGGGCTGAGCTGTTGACCCTCGACCCTCGGCTCGATTCGCTCGACGCCCTCGCCCGGCGCTCCCCCGGCTTTCTGTTCGCCCCGTTCCGGTTGGGTGACGAGCTGCTGCATCGCGGCCCGCTCGTCGGTCGCCCGCGTCTGAGTGCCTCGGTGGAATTCGCGAGAGTAACGGAAATCCGGCGCGATTTCGCGCCGGCGTGGGAGCACCTCGCCTGGTTGTGGATCGCTGAGGGCAACGAGTCGTCGGCTCGGGCCGCGCTCGACACCCTGGGAGCCCTCGGTCCCCCCGGAGCCGCCTCGAGCGGCATGCGAGATCTCCTCCAGGCCGCATTCGCCTGGCGCTTCTTGCCACCCGCCGACGCGGCCCGACGCACGGCATCGCTCGTCGGCGCCGCCGCCGGCCGGAGCAACGAGCCCCTGGATGCCGGCGCACGCTACCTCAATCACTTTGCGGCGCCGAACGGTGCCGTGTGGCTCGGCGAGCAGCTCGAAGCGCGCGACTATCATCGTCCGTCGGCGATGGTCGCCCAGGTGTTCGGACACCTCACCGCCGGGCGGCCGGAGCTGGCGCGCCGGACACTGGCGCGCATCCACACCGAATTCGGAGACCCAGACTTCGACTTGTTAGGACTCGAGATCGACGCGGTGCTGCGGATGTTCGATCCCGATTCGGGCGCCCCCGCGTGGCCGGATCTGATACACCGGCTCCAGGTCTTTGCGAGTCGCGCGCCCGCGAGCCTGCGCGCTCGCGCCGGCTGGATGGCGGCGCTTCTCGCGCGACGTTTCGGGGCCGCGCGGCCGGCGTTCGAAGTGGGAGCGCCGGCATCGCTCACCGGACTGCTCCGCGCCTATGACACCGCTCTGGCGGGCCGCTACGGGGATGCGATCGTACAGAGTGATGGTCTCATCGAGCTTCCCGCAGCGTGGGTCGGCGACCCGTGTTTCCGCACCGTGCTCCATTTGCTGCGGGCGGAGTGGCGGGAACGGGTCGGTGAGCCGCACGACGCGGATCTCGAGCTGATCTGGTACGAGAGCTCGGACGGCATTTCGCTCCCGACCGGTGGGCCACAGCCGATGGAGGTGGACTGGGCGTTCGGCACGCTGGGGCGGTGGCGTCGCCTCCGGTTCAGCGCCGCGGCGGGGGAATGCGCCCTGCTGCGCGAGGTGGCGTGGCTGTGGGCGAACGCGGAGCCTCTCTATGCCGCCCGAGCGGACAGCGCGCGAGCTGCCACGGCCCGGGACTGCAGGGTGCCGGCGGGATGATCGACCTCGAGCTGCTCGGCCCGATCCGCGTCAGCGTGAACGGAGCCGCTCCCCCCGCTGAGCTGTTGTGGCGCAAGAACCTCGCCCTGCTCGTGTACCTGGCGTGCTCGCCCAAGCGGAGCCGCACGCGCGATCACCTGGTGGGCCTGTTGTGGCCCGACAAGCCGGACCACGCGTCACGGCGTTCGCTGACCGTCGCGCTTTCGACGTTGCGGCAGACCGTCGGCGAACACTCCCTCGATACCGTCGCGGACCAGGTGCGGCTCGCGCCCGACGTCGTGCGGCTCGACACCGATGAGTTCGCGCGCCTCGTCGCCGGGGAACACTGGCGTGACGCCGCCGCGCTGGTGACCGGGACGTTCGCCGAGGGGCTCGCCGTGCCGGGGGCGACCGGATTCGAAGAGTGGCTCAGCGGCGAGCGACGATCCTGGAACGGGCGCGCGATCGACGCGCTGCTGCGACTCGCTCAAGCGGAGGTGGACGGCGGCTCACAGCGCGCGGCGGCCGGCGCCGCCCGCCGCGCCGTGGCCATCGCCCCCTGCGCTGAAGCCGCGGTGGTGAGCCTGATGCGCGCGCTGGCGCTCGACGGGGACTACGCCGGGGCGCTCCGGGAATACGACGAGCTCGCATCGCGGCTCGCGACGGAGGTGGGGACCCGGCCCAGCGCATCGTGCAGCGACCTGGCCGAGCGGATTCGGCGGACGCCGGGAGTGCTGCGCAGCCGGGGACGAGAGCAGCCGTCCGACCGACGCCGCGCCCCACTGACCGGGAGGAGCGCGGAGCTGGAGCGCCTGATCGCCGCATGGCGACTCGGACGGGACGCCGGGCGCGCGGGTGCGACGGTCCTGGTCGGCGACGCCGGAGTGGGAAAGTCGCGCCTGGCCGAGGAGATCACGTCTCGGATGCGTCTCGAGGGAGTGGCCACGGCCGTGATCCGGGCCGTCGAGAGCGATCTCGCCACGCCCTGGAGTGGGATTCTCGGTCTCGCCCGGGGCGGGTTGCTCGACGCGGGTGGCGTCGGCGGTGCGGCACCGGGCGCGCTGGCGTGGTTCATCGAGCGCCTCCCTGAGTGGGCCGACCGCTTCACCGCCGCTCGCCGCGTCTCCGCCGAAGGCCCGCCGGCCTGGGCGCTCAGCGAAGTGCTGAGCGCGGCGCTCGCGGCGCAGCCGGTGACGCTGGTGGTGGACGACGTTGAGCTGCTGGATCGTGATTCCGTCCTCGCAGTCGGCGCCGCGCTGCGGGACCTGGCCGACCGCCCGCTGTACGTCCTCTGTACCTCGAATGGTGCCGCGGCACGTCCCGAGCTGGAGGAGCTGCGCGCGACCCTCGGCCGCGACGTGGCGGGCGGCGTCGTACGGCTCGCCGCACTCGGCAACGCCGAGATCAAAGCGCTGGCTCACTGGGCTATGCCGGACTACGACGAGGCCGCGTTGGAGCGCCTCACCCGGCGGGTGAGTACCGATTCGGCCGGCTTGCCGCTGCTCGTGGTGGAGTTGTTGAGCGCGGTCGCCGCCGGCCTGGATCTCACGAAGGTCCGTGGTGCCTGGCCGGAGGCCTTCCGCACGCTCGACCAGACCCTGCCCGGCGATCTGCCCGAGACTGTGGTGGGCGCTATCCGGGTCGGATTCCGGCGCCTCGGCCCTGCCGCTCAGCGGCTGCTGCAGGCCCTTGCCGTGCTCGGGGGAAGCGTCACGGCGGATCGACTACAACGTGCCACCGGACTCGCGATGGAAGAGGCGACGGGAGGGCTCGACGAGCTGGAATGGAACCGGTGGATCGTCGCCGACGGGCGGGGCTACGGGTTCGTCGCCCGGATCGTACGGGAGGTCGTCAAGCAGGACCTGGTGTTGCCGGGTCAGCGGAAGCGCCTCGTGGAGGCCGCTGGGGCAGGGTGAGACCGGAGCCCGCGAGCTTGGCGAGCGCCGCCTCGCCCAGCCGCCGCACGAGCCGGCGACACGGCGTGCGGGTCGTGCTCGAATCCGGGGATGGCGCAGCTGAGCGAGAACACCCCGAGCACGCAGAATCGAAACTGGTGCATGGGATACCTCCGGACCTTCCCTCCGGCAGGTCTCGTGCGAGGGAAGATCCGAAGGGTTCGGGATCCAACGGCGTTGTTTCGCGTCGTCAGCCGTCCACGCTCATCTCGACGCCGGGCGGTTCTCCCACACCACATTGATGATCACCCACCGGCCGTTCCATTTGACTTCCTGCAGATAGTCGACCCATCCCGTCGCATCGATCTTCACCATGGCGGCGTTGCCGAAGATGTCCAGGATCTTGACGTCCTCGCGCCGCTCCGCGGCGGGTGCCGCCGGGTGTCGGCCGGTTGCCTGAACCAGCTCGAGAGCGGTCAGGTCCACGAGATGGCTGCGTCCCGCCGAGTCGCTGTACACGAGCCGCTTCGCGAGATGGTTGTGGAGGGCCCGCTCCATCCGCGGGGCGTCGGCCGAATAGTACCCGTCGATGTAGTCGAGGGCGGTCGTACGGATCGCCGCGCTGTCGGCGGCGCTCTGGGCCCGGGCGAGCGGAACGACTCCGCAGGCGAGGCCGAGCGACAGGAAGAGAGACGCTTTCACGGGAATACTCCGGGTCGGTGTGCGTCAACGGTGCGGGGTCGGGGCGGGGACGACAATGACGGTGCCGTCGACGCGGTGCGGGGTGGGATGAATGCGGACGAACGCGTGACGAATGGGACGGAGGCCGCGGGCTGTGGAAGGCACCGTTGCCCGGGCGTGCTCGCCCTCCCCAGATTTGGCCCATGGGTATCGTGCGCAGTCGCGCCGCGCGCATCCTCATCGTGTGGCTCGGCGTGGGAGTATTCTTCAGCGCGCAGAACGTGCTCGTTCGGGTATCGCGCCACGGGACGCTCGAATGGCAGTGGGACATCTTCCACGAATTCGTCTATGCGCTGACGTGGGCGGCCTGCACGCCGGTCGTGCTCGCCGCGGCCAGGCGCTGGCGCCTCGAGCCGGGGGCCGGTCTCCGTCCGCTGCCACGCCATCTCGGCCTGATGCTCCTGCTGGCGCCGGTCCAGATCACCGCGACGTACCTGTTTCATTACGGGATACTCGCGGGGTTCGGAATGCCCCCCGCGCCCGATCTGGGGAAGTGGCTGGCGGGCCTGGGGCCGGGCATCGTGTGGGGGACCTTCACCGGCTGCCTGTATTACTGGCTCATCCTCGGCGTCCACACGGCGTTCATCTATCCGCGCCTGTACCACGCCGAGCGCACGGGGGCGGCCGAGCTCGCCACGCGAACCGCGCTGCTCGAGAGCCGGCTGGCCCACGCGCAGCTCGACGCCCTGCGCTTGCAGCTCCATCCGCACTTCCTGTTCAACACGTTGAACGCGATCGCGGCGCTCGCCGCTGCCGATCCCGCCCGCGCCCAGAAGATGCTGGCGCGGTTGGGTGAACTGCTGCGGCAGACGCTCGAGGGCGATGGTGCCGCCGAGGTGTCCCTCGAGCGCGAGCTGGCGCTGCTCGCTCCGTACGTCGATATCCAACGAATGCGATTCGGCGAACGGATGCGCTTCCGGGAGGAGATCTCGGCCGAGGCGCGGGCCGCGCTGGTTCCGGCGCTGATTCTCCAGCCGCTGGTCGAAAACGCCGTGCAACACGGCGTGAGTCGACGGCCCGAGGGTGCGACGATCGTGCTCCGGGTCGAACGGGCGGGCGACCGACTCCACCTGGAGGTCGAAGACGACGGGCCGGGCCCGACCGCGGATCCACCGGTTCCCGGCATCGGCCTGGCCAACACGCGGGCCCGGCTGGCGCAGCTCTATCCGGATTCGCACGGCTTTGTGCTGCGTCCGGTCCCCGCGGGAGGCGCCGTGGTCCGGGTCGACATTCCGTTCCGGACGGCCGGCTGATGCGCATCGTGATCGTGGACGACGAGCCGCTCGGCCGGCTGGCGGTGCGCCAGCAGCTCGCGACGCTGCCCGAGGCGGAAATCGTCGCCGAGTGCGGGGATGGGGCCGCCGCCGTGGAGGCGATCGTTCGCGAGTCGCCGGATCTCGCGTTTCTCGATGTCCAGATGCCGGGTTTGTCGGGATTCGACGTACTGGAACGGGTCGGGTCGGAGGCGGTGCCCGCCGTCGTTTTCGTGACCGCGTACGACCGCTATGCGCTGCGGGCGTTCGAAGCCCACGCGGTGGACTACCTACTCAAGCCGATCGATCCGGATCGGTTCCGCGAGGCGTATGCGCGCGCGGCGCGCGCCACCGAGCGCGACGGCCGGGAGCGCGCCGCGGGGCGCCTCGAAGCGCTGATCGCGCAGCTCGCCGGGCGGCCGCGCGAGGTCCTCGATCCCGTCGAGCGCCTCGTCGTCCGGGAGAACGGACGGCTGCAGTTCGTGCCCGTCGCCGCCGTCGACTGGGTAGAGGCTGCGGGGAACTACGTGAAGCTCCACGTCGGCGCTGCGGAGCATCTCATGCGTCAGACGGTCGAGCGCACGGCGGGGCGCCTGGGGGAACGGTTCATCCGCATCCGTCGCTCGGCCCTGGTCAACGTCTCGGCGATCCGCGCGCTCGAGCCCTACGGGAAGGGGAGCTACGTCGTGTTTCTACGGGATGGAACCAAGTTGATTTCGAGCCGGTACGCTGGAGCAGCGCTGCGCCGCCTGGCAGAGACGTGAGCCATTCAGATGGAGGGACCACCCATGAAGCGCCTCATCGCCCTCGCATTCGTAGCCGCTGTCCAAGGACCCGCCGTCGTCGAGTATCCGCTGCCGCGCACGGGTGCCTTCCCGCATGATCCGGCGGTGAGCAAGGACGGCACCGTCTGGTACACGGATCAGCGCAACAGCACCATCGGACGGCTCGACGCCGCGTCCGGGAAGGTCACCGACTACCCGACGCCCACCCCGGCATCGGGACCCCATGGCATCATCGTGGCGCCGGACGGCGCGGTGTGGTACACGGGGAATGCCAAGGGCCTGATCGGGCGCCTGGATCCCGCGAGCGGTGCCATCAAGGAATACGCGATGCCCGCCGCGGCCCGTGACCCGCACACTCCGGTATTTCACGGGGGAAAGGTCTGGTTCACGGCGCAGGGCGCCAACCTCTACGGCTGCCTCGATCCCGCAACCGGGGCGGTGAAGACCTTCCCGCTCGCGACGCCGGACGCGCGGCCCTACGGCCTCGTGGGGGCGCCGGACAGCTCGCTGTGGATGGCGCTCCTGGGGTCGAACAAGATCGTCCGCATCAACCCGGCGGACGGCGCCCTGCGCGAGTTCACCCTGCCAGACGCCGGGGCACGGCCGCGCCGCCTGCAGGTGGACCCGAAGGGGATCATCTGGTACACGGACTACGCCCGCGGCTACCTCGGCCGGCTCGATCCGGCCACCGGGCAGGTGCGTGAGTTCGCGAGCCCCGGCGGCGGCAGCAGCGGCCCCTATGGAATCGCGATCGCGCCCGACGGGCGCATCTGGTACGACGAGGCTGCGACAGGGCAGATCGTCGTCTTCGATCCCGCTACCGAGCGCGTGCAGACGGTGGCGATCCCCACGCGCGGTGCGATCGTGCGCAACATGACCGTCGATTCGACCCGGGGCCGGCTGTGGCTCGCCCTGAGCGGCACGCAGCGCCTGGGCCGGATCGACGTCGGGGGAGGCCGCTAGGGGGGCTTGATGCCTACTTGACCGCGGCACGACATCATCCGACGTCCTCGAACACGGAGCGTCTGCAATGAAACGCGTGATGGGCTTGGTCTCCTGCATGGTGGTGACGTCGTTGAGCGCGGGTTCCGCGCAAGTCCTCCAACCTTGGAGCGAGCCCGCAATCAAGAGCATCTCGCTCGACGCGCTCCGGCCGGCGTTCGAGGGTGGCGGTACCTCAACGCTCACGACGGTCGACCAGCTCAGCTTCCGCTGGCCGGTGGGTGCGATGGTGCTCACCGCCGAGCTTCCGTTCGTCAACGCCAAGGTGGACGGGGCCCCCTCCGGCGCCCTGCTGATCGGCAACCCGTTTCTGGGGGCCTCTACGGCACCCACCGCATCGTTCATCGGGGATTTTGGTGTGCGGATCCCCATCGTCAGTGCCTCGACGCCGGAGCGCGGTTTCGCGCAGGCCGTGGGTGTGTTGGCCGACTTCATGGACCTGGAGGCATACGGGGAGGACCTGCTCAGCATCCGCGCCACGGCGGGGTATCGGTACCGCGCGCCGAGCCATCTCGGCATGCGGGTCGCCTTGCGTCCGACGCTCGTCAAGCCGGTCGGGAGCAGTTCTGGGGCCGATTCCGAGTTGTTCCTGGACTACGGCGTGCAGGGGGGCTACGAGACCGCGCGGGCCAGTTTCGGGATCACCTTTACCGGCCGTGCGCTCCTCACCGAGCCGGGGAGCATCGGCGAGCGCACCGTCCATGACCTGGCGCTCGGCGGCTCGATGACGTTCGGCCAGTTTCGGCCCGGTGTGCTGGTGCGCGTACCCCTCGAAAGCGACATCGGTGATCTGCTGAAGTACTCCGTGGGCCTCAAGCTCGAGGTCGTGTTCTGATCGAGTCGGTCTAGGGGCTGCCGGCCAACCAGCGGGCGCGCAGCGCCCGCTGGCGCTCGGTGGCCTGCGGGAATTCCTCCAGCCGCACCGTCGGTCGGTCGTACCCCGTCACGACGACCGTCGTCCGGAACGAGCCGGTCGCCCGCGCGACTTCGATCCGCACCGTGTCGCCGATGCGCAGACCGCCGAACAGCGTGCGGAAGGCGGTCATGTCGGCCAGCGGCGCACCATTGACCGCGGCGATCCGGTCGCCCGTGTGCAAGCCGGCGCGACCCCAGATGCTCGCCGGGTTCGTGACGAGGAGGCTCACCGACCGCGCTCCGGACGGCACCCAGCCATACACGCGGAGATCGGTCGCGGGTTGACCATCGCGTGCGAGCGCGGGGGACCACGTGATGTTGGTTCGGAGCCCGACGAGACGGAGGTACCGGTCGAACTCGATCGGGGTGGCGGTCCGAACGTAGCGATCGAAGAAGTCCCCCACCGCGCAGCCGCAGACGTCCGCGACCGTCTGCTCGAGATCGGCTCCAGCATAGCCCCGCTCACCCGAGAAGCGCTCGAGCGCAGCCCGCACCACATCGTCGAGGGACCGGCGGCCGGCGGTGGCGTCGCGCACGATGAAATCGAGCATCGCGCCCAGCAGCTCTCCCTGGAGATGGACGCTCGCGCTGTAGTCTCCGAGAACCCCCGGCGGGGCGCCGTAGGACACGACGCTCACGCTTTCAGGAGAGAATCGCGCATTCCCGGGACTCGCCCGGTAGCGCGTGATCAACCCCGCGAGGTGGGTGGCCCGCGTGGAGTCGTAGCTCGGAAGATCGGCGCGTCGCCGCAGCAGGTCGGCGTAGAACATGGTGATGCCTTCCGCCCACCACAGGCCGCGCGACCGCGGCGGCGTGTGGTAATCCACGTCGCCGTACTCCACGGGGTGGATGCGCATCAGGTTCCAGGTATGGAAGTACTCGTGCGAGGTTTCGCTGAAGAAGTCGGTCAGATCCTGGGTGAGCCATATGCTCGGGGCGCCGAGCGATACCGAATTCCGGTGCTCGAGCGACCCGACGGCGCCGTCCTGGATCTGGAAAGTGAAATCCCGGTAGGGCGCCCGGCCGAACAGCGCCACGGCCTGGCGTGAGAGCCGCTCCAGTCCCGCCACGAGCGCGGTCGTGTCGAACGCCCGCGCGTCGGGGAGCGGCCAGTACACCACGCGGTGCGGCACGCCATCGACCGCAAAGCGCCAGCTGCGCAGCCGGCCCATGAGGATCGGCCCATCCACCAGGACGTCCACGCTGGGCGCGAAGAACGTGTTGGGATCGACGGTCGGCTCGAGCCCGGTGGCGATTGCCCACCCGGATGGAAGCGACAGCGTCACGTGGGCCGGGACCAACGTCGCCCCGACGATGTACAGGAAGCTGTGCGGACCCCCGATGAGACCGCCGGTGGGAGCGAGAAACGGCACCCACGCGGAGCGGAACTGGCCCTCGGCGGCAGGAAGCTGCAGCCGGTAGCGCACCACACTCTCGCCACCGGGTGCGACGACGCGCCACACGGCGCTATCCGCGCGGGCCACGGTGGCCCCGGCGGTCACCCCCTCGACCCGGAGATTGACGATGAACCGCCAGTAACGATCGTCGTATTCCGGGTGCGCCACCATCGCCAGCCGGAACGTGTCCGGAGCGTGGCGGATCCGCATCTCGACGTCGAAGCCCGAGAGATCGGCGCTGTCCACTCGCAGCGTGTACGCGACGACGGGCTGCGACGCGGCGTAGCGGATTTCGACGGCATCGACCGGATGGTGCAGGGGATGCTGAGCGACCAGGCGCCCGGCGAGCGGCACCAGGGCGGCGAGGATGGCGATAGCGGCGATCGGTCTCGACATGGGGGCGGCTCCCAAAGGTTCGATGATTCGATGCCGGTAGCCGGCGCCCGGTTTGGAGCCGGCCGGAATCGAGCTATGGTATCCGGGTAACCGATGGAGACCCCCAACCTGCCAGACCACTTTTCCCGCGTTGCCGGCGGCTATGCGGCGTACCGCCCCGCATATCCCGCGGCGCTGGTGGACCTCCTGGCCGAGCTCGCGCCGGCTCATGATCTGGCCTGGGATGCGGGGTGCGGCTCGGGACAGCTGTCGGTCGGTCTGGCGCAACGGTTTACCCGGGTGATCGCCACCGACGTGAGCGTCGAGCAGCTTGCCCGGGCGGCACCCCACCGGCGCGTCGAATACCGGCGGGTCAGCGCCGAAACATCGGGGATTCCCCCGGGGACGGTGGACCTCGCGGTGGCGGCGCAGGCGGCGCATTGGTTCGACCTGCCGGCGTACTACGCGGAAGTCCGGCGCGTGAGCGGCCCCGGCGCGATCCTCGCGCTCGTGAGCTACGGTCTGATCCGGATCGCGCCCGAGATCGACTCGGTCATCGATGCGTTCTACGGATCGTTAGGGCCGCTGTGGCCGCCCCAGCGTCGTCACGTCGAGAACGGCTACCGCGCGCTGCCGTTTCCGTTCGCGGAGCTGCCCACGCCGCCGCAGGAGATGCGAGAGACTTGGACGCTCGGTCACGTGCTGGGATATGTGGGGACCTGGTCCGCGCTGCGGGGGACGGAGGGCGAGCAGGGTGGGGGCGGTGCGCTGCTCGAGGCTGTCACCCGTGAGCTGGGGCGAGTCTGGGGCTCCCACGATACGCGCCGGCCGGTGCGATGGGACCTGGCGCTCCGCGTGGGCCGCGTTGACGTAGCCGGGTGAGATGCCGGGCGATATGATGGACGCTTCCCCATCGGAGACGTTCATGGCAACCCGGTCCCTCTCCATCCTCGCCGCGTGCCTCACGCTCGGCTCCGCCCGTGTGGACGCGCAGCAACACCGCACGGTTCCGCAGTACACGATCGAGCAATTCATGAACACGACGGCGATGTTCGGCGCATCGTTCGCGCCGGACGAAGCCTCGATGCTCGTGACGAGCGACCGGTCCGGGGTGTTCAACGCCTGGGAGATACCGGCACAGGGCGGCGCGCCACGCCAGATCACGACGTCGACGACCGACGGCATCTTCGCCATCGACTTCCTCCCCGGCGAGCGCCGCTTTCTCTACCGGCAGAATCGCGGTGGCAACGAGAACGATCATCTGTATCTACGCGCCGCCGACGGCACGGCACGCGACCTGACGCCAGGGGACAGTCTCAAGGCGGTGTTCTACGATTGGGCGGGGGACGACAAGTCGTTCTTCTACGGTACGAACGCCCGCGACCGGCGCTTCTTCGACGTGTTCGAGATGCCGGTCGCGACCCTCACCCCGCACGAGCTGTTCCGCGACACCGTCGGGTACGCGCTGAGCGCCATCTCCCCCGAAGGCCGCTGGCTCGCGCTCACCCGCGAGCTCACCACG
This sequence comes from Gemmatimonadota bacterium, assembly GCA_041484445.1. Classification (GTDB taxonomy): domain Bacteria; phylum Gemmatimonadota; class Gemmatimonadetes; order Gemmatimonadales; family GWC2-71-9; genus DASTHG01. Next base: position 35,175 of record JBGPHP010000001.1, on the reverse strand, counting down.
CAGAACAACGAGATGTACCTGCGTGACGGGCGCAGTGGGACGATCACGCACATCAGCCCGCATTCGGGCGACGTCCTGCATGCGCCCCAGGTCTTCAGCCCCGACGGGCGCTACCTGTACTTCCTGACGAACGAAGGCAACGACTTCCAGTACCTGGCGCGCTACGAGCTGGCCACTGGGAAGCGGGATACGGTCGAGCGAGCGGATTGGGACGTGATGTACGCCTACTTCTCGAAGCACGGGAAATACCTCGTAATCGGTATCAACAACGACGCCCGCACCGAGATCCGCGTCTATGAAGCGGCGACCCACGCCCGAGTGGCACTCCCCACGCCGCCGGCCGGCGATGTCACCGGCATCACCATCGCTCCCAGCGAGCGGCGGATGGCGTACTACGTGAACGGCAGTCGCGCGCCCGGGAATCTGTTCGTCATGGATCTCGCGACCGGGGCCGCGCGCCAGCTCACCCAGAACCTGAGCCCCGACCTCGACGCCGCGAACCTGGTGGACGCCCAGGTGGTGCGATTCGCTTCCTACGACAGTGTCCAGATCCCGTCGCTGCTCTACCGGCCGCTCCAGGTCGGCGCCGGGGACCGGGCACCGGCAGTCCTGTGGATTCACGGCGGCCCGGGCGGGCAGACGCGGATCAGCTACAGCGCCTTCGTGCAATACCTCACCAACCACGGCTACGTGGTCCTCGGCGTCAACAACCGGGGCAGCGGCGGCTACGGCAAGGCGTTCGGCCGCATGGACGATCGCCACCACGGTGAAGCCGACCTCGACGACCTCGTCTGGTCCAAGCGGTTCCTCGCGACGCTCGGCTACGTGGATACGGCGCGCGTCGGCATCATCGGCGGCAGCTACGGCGGCTACCTCACGCTCGCGGGCGTGACGTTCCGCCCGGATGTGTTCGCGGTCGGCGTGGACTTCTTCGGGATTTCCAACTGGGTCCGCACGCTGCGCAGCATCCCGCCGTGGTGGGAGTCGTTCCGGACGGCGCTCTATACCGAAATGGGTGATCCCGGGACCGACGACTCGGTGCGGTTGTACCGCATTTCACCGCTGTTCCACGCCGATCAGATCAAGCACCCGTTGCTGGTGCTCCAGGGTGCCAACGATCCGCGCGTGCTGAAGGTCGAATCCGATCAGATCGTCGACGCCGTGCGGCAACGTGGTGGCGTGGCGCAGTACGTCGTGTTTCCCGACGAGGGGCACGGGTTCATCCGGAAGGAGAACAACCTCACCGCCTACCGCACGGCACTCGAATTCCTGGATCGCTATCTCAGGGCCCCGCCGCCGGCCGCCCCCTGAGCGGCGGATCAGCGCACGCCTACTTCGTCGAGGTGGCGCAGCAGGTCGGCGGGGTCCTGATAGACCCGGTAGGCACCGGACCGCTCGAGCTCGTCCTGTCCGTACCCGCCCGACAAGAGCCCCACGCCGAGCGCGCGGGCGCGCTGCGCGGCGAGGAGGTCCCAGACGCTGTCCCCGACGACGACGGATTCCGTGATCGGGATTCCCAGCCGTTCGGCAGCAGCGAGGAAGAGATCGGGATCGGGTTTGGCATGCTCCACCTGGTCGCGCGTGATCACCGGGACGTCGGCCGGGATTGCGAGCATCTCGAGCGTCGGCTTCGCGCTCTCGATCCAGCCGCTCGTGGCGACGGCCCAGGGAACCCGGAGACGGGAGAGGTGCGCCAGGAGGTCGCGCGCACCGGGGAGCGGCCGCACCGTCCCGGACAACCGAGCGTAGGCTTCCGCGTGGAAGCGACGGACCCGCACGGCTTCCTCCGGGCTCATCTCGCGTCCCGTCTCACGCAGGAACGCGTTGACCAGCAGCCCGCCGCTCATGCCGATGCGCCGGTGGATCCGCCACACCGACAGCTCGACCCCCACCCGCTCCAGCGCCTCGCGCCAGGCGAGCACGTGCTGGTACACGCTGTCGACCAAGGTGCCGTCGAGGTCGAACAGGAACGCTGGTCCGCCCCTCACGTGCCGCCCAGCCTCCGACCCAGGATGAGCTTCATCAACAACCGATCCGTCGTTGGCGTGAGTCCGATCCCTACACCGAAGTTGAACTCCCAGTCATCTCCCAGATTCAGATCCACGGCCGGGAGGATCTGCTGCGCGCTGCGATCGAGTGGGGCAAGATCGTTCAGGGGTCCGAATCCGCCGTAGTATTCGAGCGCCGCGGTCACTCTGGCGGAGAGGTCGAGGGTCGCCTGGGCGTTGGGCGAGAAGCCGAATCCCGCGCCGGCGCCGGGCCCCTTGAGGGCGCGATCGAAGACGGGATTGAGCGAGACGTAGAGCGGGCCGAAGCGCCGGTCCACGATCGGCCGGATCTCCCAGGTCCAGGTGTCTTCCGAGTAGGCCCGCCGCTGGTAGCCGATCTCTTGCGACACGCTCACCCCGACCGGGCCGGCGGCGAGCACCGCGAGGGCGAGTAGCACGAGTAAAGCTCCCTTCACCGAAACTTCGTGAAGCTTTGCTCCCGCCAGCCCTTCCTTTGGAACCGTGACCAACACCCTCGAAGACCTCCCCTTTGGTAGCGATGCGGTGCTCGACGAGCTCGCGTTGCCGCCGGACGATGCGGCCCGGCTGATGGAAATGGGCTTCTTTCCGGGCGTGCGTGTCGTCGCCGTGCGCGCCGCCCCGGGAGGGGATCCGCGCGTCTTTCGCGTGGACGGCGCCGAAGTCGCCCTGCGTCGCGAGACGGCGCGCTGCCTCCGCCTGCGTCCCCCCTCATGAGCGGCTGCCACGATTGCGTGCTCGCGTCGCGGGATGACACCAGGGCTATAACGGTCGCCCTGGTGGGCCCTCCCAATTCCGGAAAATCGACTCTCTTCAACCGGCTCACGGGGCTGCGCCAACGGGTGGCGAACTATCCCGGTGTCACGGTGGAGCAGCGTCGCGGCCGTCTCCGGTTGGGGGCCCGGGGCGACGTCGAGCTGCTCGATCTCCCCGGCACCTACACACTGCAGCCCCGTTCCGATGACGAGCGGATCACCGACGACGTGCTCCGCGGACGTCTGCCCGGGACGCCCCGGCCCGACGCCATCCTGCTCGTGCTCGATTCGACCAATCTGGCGCGGCACCTGGTGCTCGCCGCACCGGTGCTGGCACTCGGGCTCCCCACGCTCGTGGTGCTGAATCTTTCCGACGATCTGGAGCGCCGCGGCGGCTCGCTCGACGCCGCCGCCCTGGCGCAACAGCTCGGCGCGCCCGTCGTTCCCGCAAGCGCCGCGACCGGACGCGGGATCGAGACGATACACGAATTCCTGGCCGGTCGCTTCGCCGTTCCCGCGCGCATCCCGCTCCCCACGATCCAGAATATCCCGGCTTGCCGGATGTGGGCAGGCCGGCTGGCGTCGCGGTCCACGTACCGGGCGCCCGCGCCGCCGCTCTGGACGCGACGTCTGGACGGCGTATTCCTGCACCCGGTCGCCGGACCGCTGCTGCTGCTGGCGGTGGTCCTCGGCGTGTTTCAGGCGATGTTCTCCGCGGCGGCGCCGCTCTCGGATGGCTTGGAAACCCTGGTCGGCGCGATCGGCGGCTGGGCAGCCGCATTCCTGCCCGCGGGGGTGGCGCGCGACGTCGTGGTGCAGGGAGCGGTGGCCGGCGTCGGCTCCGTGATCGTCTTCCTGCCGCAGATCGCCGTCCTGTTCCTCTTCATCGGGATTCTCGAGGATTCGGGGTACCTGGCGCGCGCGGCCCTCATCGCCGACCGCACGATGGCCCGCATCGGCCTCCAGGGGAAGTCGTTCATCCCGCTGCTCTCGGCGTACGCGTGTGCGGTCCCGGCGATCCTCGCCACCCGCACCATCGAGAGCAAGCGCGACCGCCTTGCCACCATCCTCGTTGCGCCGTTCATGACGTGCGCGGCCCGGCTGCCGGTGTACGCCCTGATCATCGCCGCCTTTTTGCCCAACACACCGCTCCTGGGCCCGATCTTCGGCGTCCGCGCCGCGGCGCTGCTGGGCCTCTACGTCCTCGGGTTCCTCGCCGCGGTGGGCACCGCACGGCTGCTCCGATCCACGATCCTGAGAGGCGACCGGACCCCGTTCCTGCTCGAGCTGCCACCCTACCGGTGGCCGACCCTGCGCTCGCTCGGGCTCCGGGTGGTGGATCGTTCCAGGGTGTTTCTCACCCGCGCCGGTACGGTGATCTTGGGCGTGACCGTAGGGATCTGGCTCCTCTGCCACCTGCCGCTCGTCGACGGCAAGGCGCCCGACCTCTCTCACAGCGTGGCGGGAACGATCGGCCGGACCATCGAGCCCGCCATCCGGCCGCTCGGCTTCGACTGGAAGATCGGCGTGGGTCTCGTCACCTCGCTCGCCGCTCGGGAGGTGATCGTCGGCACGCTCGGCACGATTCACGGCATCGACGGCGACGCGGGCTCCTCGGGCCTGCAGCGGGCGCTGCGCCACGACCTCACCCCTGGCGGAGCGGTGGCGTTGCTCGTGTTCTTCGCCTTCGCGATGCAGTGCCTGTCCACCATCGCCATCGTGCGCCGGGAAACAGGAGGCTGGCGCTATCCGCTGCTGCAGTTCGGCTACATGCTGACGCTCGCCTACGGCGCGGCGCTGCTCGCGAAGGTACTCGTCGGGTAGAGCGCAATATGGGCAGGCGACTCCGCAAGCACGATTTGCTCGCCGAGATCCGTATTGAGCGCGCCGCGCTCGACGACACACTCGCGCTGCTGACATCCCGTCAGATGACGAGGTCAGGCGTCACTCGGGGCGGGTGGTCGGTCAAGGACGTTCTCGCCCACTTGGTTGAGTGGCAGCAAATGAACCTTGGCTGGTATGCGGCTGGTCGGCGGGGCGAGCATCCGGCAATGCCTGCACCCGGGTTCACGTTGCGAGAGCTGCCTCGATTGAACGAGATGATCTATCGCAAGCATCATCGTCGCTCGCTGCAGGCTGTGGTGCGAGATTACCGGTCATACCACGAACGGGTCGTTGCCCTCATCAACGCGCTGCCGGACGAGGACCTGGTAACCCTGGGACGCTTCTCTTGGACGGGTCCGTCGTGGACGCTGAGCGACTATTTGCGCGCGAGCACGGCGGCGCACTACCTGTGGGCTCGCACCCGCATCCGTCGTTGGTGGCGGAGCCAGGGTCATGCCAAGACCCGGCCGTGAAGCTCGACGTCCATGCGTCTGCCCACGCGCGTTGTCCCCCGCGGCGCTCCGCGCCAGCTTCCGGAGTGCAGAACGGGTTTTCATCTAGTTGGACCGATCGGAGGGTGTGTGGAGCAGCGGCGGCTGGGATCTCAGGGACTGACGGTGCCCGCTCTCGGGCTGGGCTGCATGGGGATGTCCGACTTCTACGCGGGACGCGACGACGTCGAATCGGTCGCGACGATCCACCGCGCGTTGGATCTCGGCGTCACGTTTCTCGACACCGCCGACGTATACGGGCCGCTCACCAACGAGCGCCTGGTGGGTCGCGCCATCGCGGACCGGCGCGATCAGGTCATCCTCGCCACCAAGTTCGGCAACGTACGGGGACCCGACGGGGCGTGGCTGGGGGTCAACGGGCGTCCGGAGTACGTGCGCGCCGCGTGTGACGCCTCGCTCGAGCGCCTCGGCGTGGAGCGGATCGATCTGTATTACCAGCACCGGGTCGATCCCGCGGTGCCGATCGAGGAGACGGTCGGCGCGATGGCGCAGCTCGTCCACGTGGGGAAGGTCCGCTACCTCGGCCTGTCGGAGGCCGCGCCGACCACGCTCCGTCGCGCGCAGGCCACGCACCCCATCACGGCGCTGCAGACAGAGTACTCACTCTGGTCCCGTGACCCCGAAGACGGGGTCCTCGCCACCTGCCGCGAGCTCGGCATCGGGTTCGTTGCCTACAGTCCTTTGGGGCGCGGATTCCTGAGCGGGCGCTTTCGCCGTCCCGAGGACCTGCCGGCGGACGACTACCGCCGCAATCACCCCCGGTTTCAGGCAGAGAACTTCGCGCGGAACCTGGCGCTCACGGAGCGGATCGAGGCGATCGCGCGCGAGAAGCCCTGCAGCGCCGGTCAGCTCGCCCTGGCGTGGGTCCTGGCCCAGGGGACGGACATCGTGCCGATCCCAGGGACCAAACGCCGCCGTTATCTCGAGGAGAACGTCGGCGCGCTCAACGTGCGGCTGACGCCGGAAGATCTGCGTCGTCTCGATCAGGCGTATCCCAAGGGCGCCACGGCGGGCCCCCGCTATCCCGAGCGGGCCATGCGGGGGGTCAACCTCTGAAGGCGCCCGCGTGAAGGCGATCCGCGTCCACGCGCGCGGCGGGCCGGAAGTGCTGCTGCTCGACGACGTCCCGAGCCCCGAGCCCGGACCGGGGCAGTTGTGCATCGCCGTGGAGGCCGTCGGGGTCAACTACATCGACGTCTATCAACGCACTGGACTCTACAAGACCGCGACGCCGTTCGTGCCGGGTCAGGAAGCGGCGGGCACCGTCGCCGCGCTCGGCGCTGGTGTCACAGGATTTCGCGTCGGTGACCGAGTCGCTTGCTACCACGGCGGGCTGGGTGCCTATGCCGAGTACGCCGTCGCCCCGGCCGATCGCGTCGTCCCGCTCCCTGATGGGGTAAGCGCGGCGCAGGGCGCTGCCCTGATGCTCCAGGGAATGACCGCGCACTACCTCGCCTGCACGACCTACCCCCTCGAGCCCGGCGACACCTGCCTGGTGCACGCCGCCGCGGGCGGGGTGGGGCTGGTGCTGTGCCAGATCGCCAAGCGACGCGGTGCGCGGGTCATCGGGACCGTGTCCACGGCGGCAAAGGCGGCGCTCGCCCGCGAAGCGGGCGCCGACGACGTGATCCTCTACACCGAGCAGGATTTCGAAGCCGAAGTCCGGCGCCTGACGGGAGGCTCGGGGGTGCAGGTCGTCTACGATTCGGTGGGGCGCACCACCTTCGATGCGGGACTGCGCTGTCTCGCCCGCCGCGGCATGATGGTGCTGTTCGGACAGTCGAGCGGGCCCGTGGCGCCGCTCGACCCGCAGGTGCTGAACCAGCGCGGCTCGCTCTTTCTCACCCGGCCGACGCTGGGCCACTACGTGGCGACCCGCGCGGAGCTCGAGACCCGCGTGGAGGAGCTGTTGCGGTGGGTGCAGGACGGAACGCTCGTGCTGCACATCGATCGCGAATGGCCGCTGGCCCAGGCGGCCGACGCGCACCGTGCATTGGAGAGCCGCACAACGGCGGGGAAGGTGTTGCTGCGACCGTAAGGCTGTATCCGCGGCTCTTGCGTCTACGAAGCTCTTCGTATATAACTGGCTCCGATGACAGCGCGACGCGGGCCGCCGCTTCCCACCGGGGCGGAGCTCGAGATCCTCGGGGTCCTGTGGACCCGGGGCCCGAGCACCGTTCGTGACGTCCGCGTCGCCCTGGGACGGGGACAGGACACGGCGTACACGACCGTGCTGAAACTGCTCCAGATCATGCACGCCAAGGGGCTCGTGTCGCGCGAGAAGTCGTCGCGCACCCACATCTACGCCGCCGCCGAGCCCTCGGAGCGCACACAACGGCGCTTGGTGGACGACCTCGCCCTGCGCGCGTTCGGCGGTTCGGCCGCGCGACTCGCGCTGCGGGCGCTGTCGAGCCGGCCGGCGCGCGGCGCCGAGCTGGCGGCAGTGCGCGCGCTGCTCGCTCGTCTGGACCGGGAGCGCACGTGAGCCTCGCCCTGTGGGGATGGGCGCTCGTCCACTTCAGCTGGCAGGCGGTACTCCTGGCCGGCGGACTGGCGCTCGGACTCGGGGTCGGGGGGCTGGGCGCGCGGGTGCGCTACGCCGCGGCGTACGCGACGCTGCTACTGCTCCTGCTGCTCCCCGTACTCGACGCAGGCTACCTCGCCTGGGCCGGCCGGCATCGGCCGTCGCTCGCGGTCGGCGGAGCGGCGGCCGCCCCGGCGCTGCTGGCCGGCGTGTACGACGCGCTCACGCCCGCGGCTCGCTGGCTCGCCGCGGTGTGGGTCGTGCTGGCGGCCATCATGCTGGTGCGCTGGATCGGCGGCTGGTGGCTGACCGCTCGACTCGGTCGAGGGGGCACGCAGCCCGCGCCGCAGCTATGGATCGACGCCCTCGCTCGCGCCGCGCACCGCGTCGGCGTCGACCGTCGCGTGGCGATCGCCCTCTCGAGCGCCGTGACCGTGCCGACGCTGATCGGCACGCGGCGCCCACGCATCCTCATCCCCACCACGCTGGCCCCCCTCGAGGCCCGTGAGCTCGAGGCGATCCTGGCGCACGAGCTGGGACACGTGCGACGCCACGATGGCCTGGCCAACCTGATCCAGGTGCTGGTGGAGTCGTTGCTGTGCTTCCATCCCGCCGGGTGGTGGGTATCGGGCGCTGTGCGGCACGAGCGGGAAGCGAGCTGCGACGAAATCGCCGTCCGGGCGGTGGGGGATCCGCGCACGTATGCCCGCGCCCTGGCGCGACTCGAGGTATTGCGCGCGGACGCGACGGCACCGGCGCTCGCGGCGACCGGAGGATCCCTCGCGGCCCGACTCGAGCGGCTGACCCGGCCTGGCCCCCGCGTCCCGGCGGGGCGGGGCTTGGCCGCGCTCGCCACCGGCGGCGGAATCACCGCGGCGCTGCTCGCCGTCGCCGGAGAGGCGTTGTTGCCGGGGACACTCGATGCCCTGCGCCCCGGCGCCCTCGTACCGTCCTATTTCGTGGTGCACGCCTCCGACCCCGCCGGGGCCTTCACGATCGCCGTGGAGCACGGCCGCGTGGTGCGCGCCGTGGTGGGCGGGGTGCGGGTGCCGGTGGAGCGCATCGAGCAGCGCGGCGACAGCGTCGTGCTGCCGTGGTCGCGCGGCACCTTCTCCTTGAAGCTCCGTCCACAGGGCTTCTCCTGGTCGTCCCGGACTCCCTGAGCTGAGACAGGTGGCACTCGACTATTTGCCCGGAGCGTGTCCAATGTTACGAAGGTCTTCGTATTTGATGATGCTGGCGTCCGTCCTGGCCGCGGCTCCACTCGCCGGGCAGGGACCTGCCGACACGGCGCGCGCCATCGCCCGCCTGCACGCCCGGATCGCCACCCTGGGATCGGTGATCGGGCCACGCATCTGGCCCGGCTTTCACCCGGAGTCGATTCCCACGCTGTACGTGATTCCCGGACGAGCCAAGCTGTTCGTCGCTTGGCGCGACACTGCTCCGGCCGGGTTCGCTCCGCTCCCCGGCGCGAGGGCGTTCTGGACCGACACCCAGACGGTGTCGTTCCCGAGCAATCGCTTCATCGCCTTCCTGAGCGTCGATTCGACCGCGACCGCGGCAGACGTGCTCGGCCTCGCGTTGCACGAGGAATTCCACTCCTTCGAGCGCATGACCCGGCGCGAGGGTCGACGCTTCGGCACCTGGGAGAACGCGATGCTGGTCGCGGACTACCCCGTGTTCGACGTGGAGAACGAAACGTTGTGGGCGATCGAAGCCCGTCTCCTGCGGCGGGCGTTCCGCGCGCAGACCGCAGCGGAAACCAAGGCCCTCACGCGCCGTTTCCTGGCGGTGCGCGACGCGCGCCAATCACGGCTCGACTCCAGCTTCGTGACTTTCGAGCGGATGGGCGAGCTGAACGAGGGGTTGGCCCAATACGCCCTGTTGCGCGGGGTCAGCGAGCTGGGCCGCAACGGCGGGACGCCCCGAGACACAGCCGCACGCCGGATCGTGGACGATGAGACGGCGCTCCTCGACAGTCTGCTGACCCGGACCCGGAACTCGGTGCGGCGGCGCTTCTATGCGACCGGCAGCACGATGAGCCTCCTGTTGGATCGTCTGGCCGGGCCCACATGGAAGCGCGCCCTGGTCGTCGGGGACCGGACGATCCAAGACGAGCTCGCGCTGGTCGCGGGGTATCACGGCGCGGCGCTACTCGGGACCGCATGGCCCGACTCCCTCCACCAGCTGCAGCGGGCGACGCGTCCCGAAGCCGAGCGTGCGGTGGCGGGCCTGCGCGCCCGACGGCTGGCACAGGTGGACAGCGTGATGCAGCAGCCGGGAGCGCGACTCGTCGTCGAGGCGACGGGAGTCCCGGGGGGGCGGTTCTTCTACTGCGGATTCGACCCGCAGAATCTGCTGCAGGTGGGGGACGGCCGGATGCTCCATGCCCGGTTCGTCGTCTTGTGCGGCGGTGACAGCGTCTCCGTGTCGTTCGAGCAGCCGGCGACGGAGGATCGCCGCACGGGTGAGTACCAAACGGTGATCGCGGATAGCGACTCGCTCGTCATCACGGCGGGCGGCGCGCCGCTCGCCGTGCCGGACACCGGCGCGGTCGAGGTGGCGGCGTTGCGGGTCGAGGCGCGACGGTTCACGCTCCGCGCGCCGCATGCTACGGTCGCGCGCCGGGAGGGCGCGCTCAGAATCGCCCCGCGCCCTTAGCGAAGCGGCAGCACCATGACGGCATGGGAGGCATCGAACCCATAGCGCGCATACAGCGTGCGGCTGCGCTCGCTGGGCCACAGAATTACCGTGTCCACATGTGCCTCGCGGCACCAGGCCAGCGCCGCCTCGAGCAGCGCGCTGCCCGTCCCGCCGCGCTCGGCCGGACGCACATAGAGGTTCGTGAGATATGCGTGTCGCTCCGGCTCGTCGCCCCCGGGATTGGGCACCTTGTCCACCAGTGTGATCCACACGTGGCCCGTGATCGCCCCGTCGCGCACGGCGACGAAGCACCGCCACGACGTCCCCGGGGCCAGCCGCTCGCGCATCCACGCCGTCGCCCGTGCGACGAACGCCTCGCGCGGCTCCGTCGCGGACCGCTCGGTGGAGCGAAACTCATAGCGCAGCCGGGCGAGCTCCGCGGCATCGGCGGGCAGGGCGATGCGTAGCGCCGGTGGTGCGGCCTTTGCTGGAGGCATACCGGCACGATACCGGCGCGGTGCGATCTCGACTAGTCTATACGTATGATCGGTCGCCTCTGGCATGGGTGGACGAACCACGAGAACGCAGATGCCTACGAGGCGCTGCTGCGGCGCGAGGTGCTTCCCGGGATTCATCGCGTGCCCGGCTATCAGGGAGCATACCTGCTGCGTCGCGATGCGGGTCCGGAAGTGGAATTCGTGACCATGACGCTGTTCGATTCGTGGGACGCCGTCCGGGAATTCGCCGGCCCCGACTTCGAGGCGGCGGTCGTCCCCCCCGCGGCGCGGGCGTTGCTGGCGCGCTTCGATGCCCGCTCGGTCCACTACGACGTGTTGCACCAGCCCACCTGATCCGCTGCTCATCTTGCGCCGGCTCCGAACGTCCGGTATTTGAAACGCATGCCTCTCATGCTTCCGCTGCGTCTCAGCGTCGCCCTCGGCGTCGGTGCCCTGGCGGCGACCGGCGCAACCAGCGCGACCGCGCTCCGGGACCATCGTTCTTCCGCCGACAGCATCCAGGGAGTCGTCGCCGATTCCGCCGGACACCCGCTGGCGGGCGTCGAGGTCCTGCTCGCTGAGCTGTCCCGCCGGACATCCACTCGTGCGGGTGGGGAGTTCGCGTTCGCCGGGGTGCCCGATGGGGGGTACACCATCGTCTTCCGGCGGGCCGGCTTCGCGCCGCTGGCGCGCCGCATCGCGGTGCCCGGCGCGTCGGCGCTCAGCGTCGTGCTGCGGCCGTCGGTCGTTCAGCTCGACGCCGTCACAGTCACGGCGACCCGCGCTCCCGCCGATCCGTTATCATCTCCGCTCCCCGCCGTCAGCCTCGGCGCGGCCGCCCTCGCTCGCGAATACCGCGTTTCGCTGGCCCACGCCCTGGAGACGCTGGCCGGCGTCCGTGCCCTTACGACCGGTGGCGAGATCGGCAAGCCGGTGATCCGCGGCCTCTCCGGGGCGCGCGTGCTGGTGCTGGGAGACGGGAATCGCCTCGAAGACTATTCCTGGAGCGACGAGGACGGCCCGTCGGTCGAGACGCGCCTCGCCGATCGGGTGGAGATGATCCGCGGCCCCGCGAGCGTCCTGTACGGCTCCGACGCCCTGGGGGGCGTCGTCAACGTGATCCCCGAAGATGTGCCCGACGCCCGTAGCGCGCGCACGCCGGTGCGTGCCCACGTCGAGGCGTACGGCGCCAGCAACAACCACGAGTTCGGGAGCGCCCTGCGGGCCGTCGGCGCGACGCGCGGGGTTGGGTTTCTGGCCGGTGTTGTCGGCCGTCACTCGGAGGCGCTGTCTACCCCGGTGGGAGAGCTCGAGAACACCGGGTTCACCGCGTTTTCCGGGGAAGCGGCTTTGGGCACGCAGGGCAGCTGGGGCAAGGCGACGGCGCGCTTCACGCACTACGGCGGGGAATTCCATTTGCTCGAAGCCGATACCGGCTCGCTACCGCCGCCCCCACCCGTCGGCGGAAAGGAAGAAGGGCCGGTCCGTAAGCTGACCGACGACCGCATGCAGCTGGGCGGCACGTTCCCGCTCGGGCCTCTGCGTCTCGAGGCCAAGGGCCAGTGGCAGCGCCATTGGCTGGCCGAGACCGTGGAAGGCGATACAGCGTCGACCGAGAAGGGCTTCGACCTGCTGCTCAACACCACGAGCCTCGACCTGCTCGTGCACCACGCCGCAGGCGCGCGAGTCACCGGCACGATCGGCGCTTCAGGCTACTACCAGACGAGCGCCACCCGCGGGGACGAGCCATTGGTGCCCGACGCGCGCGCCGCCGGGGCAGCGGCGTTCGCCTTCGAGCAGTTGGCGCTGGGCCCGCACTGGAGCGCGTTAGCGGGAGCGCGGCTCGACCTCCGCCGGGTCGAGGCCGACTCCAATACCCCCTTGGGAATCGGAGACCAGCGGCGTAACTACACCGCCGGCTCGGGCGACGTCGGGCTCGTGTTCCGACCCGTCGCCGCAGTCGCGTTCGCCGCCAACGTCGGCCGGGCGTGGCGCGCGCCGACCTTCTTCGAGCTGTTCACCAACGGTCCGCACCCGGGTGAGGCGCGCTTCGAGATCGGGGAGGCGACCCTGGTGCCCGAGGTGGGACTCAACTTCGACGTGAGCGCCCGCTGGCAGGCGGACCGGGTGCGCGGCGAGATCGCCGCGTTCTCGAACAGCATCGACCACTACATCTACATCGCACCCACCGGCAGCACGCAGGACTCGCTGCCGGTGTACCGCTACGGCCAGACGAACGCGCGGCTGGTGGGCGGTGAGGCCTCGCTCGAGGTGGCGGCCTGGAGCACCGTGGCGCTCTCGGTGCGGGTGGATTACGTGCGAGGCGAGCGACGCAGTGACGGCGAGCCGTTGCCGCAGGTGCCGCCGCTGCGCGTAAAGCTCGGCGCCGAGTGGCACCGCGGCGGGGCCGGCGCCGGTTTCGATGTCGACCTCGTGGCCCGCCAGACGCGGCTCAGCCCGTTCGACCAGGGAACGGCCGGGTACGGGCTCCTCGATCTGTTCGGCAATCTCGATCCCCGTCTGGGAGGACGGGTGCTGCACCTGGAGCTGCAGGTCAAGAACGCGCTCAACACCCGGTACCGCGACTTCTTGAGCCGCTACAAGGCGTTCGCACTTAACCCCGGACGTAACATCGTGCTCCGAATCGGGACCGACCTCTAGAACGCACGGACCGGTTCCGTGGCACTTGCCGTCAGTGCATTGAGAACGACTCTCATCTAATATTTGACTGCTGGGAATCTCCCATTTAGACTGGGGTTCCTCGTCGCCGCCCGTGTTTCGCAACAGCCCATGAGAGGACCGCTCGCAGTGCTATCGAAACCAGCCCTCCCACGTGTGGCTCGCATCGCGGTGATGCTGTTCGCGGCCATCACCCTACCCGGTCGACTCGCCGCCCAGGATCCGTTCGAAATCGAAGTGTACGGCTATCGCACGGCGGCGCGCGGGGAGTGGGAGTTGGACACGCACCTGAATTACGTCGCCCGTGGCACGAGCGCGTTCGACGGCACCGTCGCCCCATCCGAGCACCAGGGACACCTGGCGTTCGAGCTCACCCACGGGCTGACCGACCACTGGGAGGTCGCCGCGTATCTGCTGTCGGCGTATCGCCCGGGACCGGGCTTCGGCTACGCGGGGGCGCGCGTCCGTTCGCGGGTGCGCGTCCCGGAGGCGTGGCGGCTGCCGGTCGGGCTCAGTCTCGCGGCGGAACTCGAGTTCTCACCCGCGGCCTACGACGAAAGCGCGATCGGTCTCGAGATCCGGCCGATCGTCGAGCGGCGTCTCGGTCGGCTGCTGTTCGATGTCGACCCCGTCCTCGAGCGCGGCCTGCGGGCCCACGGCGGAGCCCGCACCGGGGAGTGGGAGTTCGAGCCCAGCGCACGCGTCGGGTTCGCGGTGAGTCCCACGGTCGAATTGAGCCTGGAGTACTATGGCAAGCTCGGAGAGATCGCGGCGGACCGGGTCCACCAGATCTATCCTGGGGTGGACCTTAGACTGGGCGAAGGCTTCGAGATCAACCTCGGCGTCGGGTTCGGGCTGACGAGCGCCGGAAGCAGGATCGTCATGAAGACGCGCTTCGAGATCCCGCTGGACTGACGGCGAACGCGTCCGGTTCCTTACTGGTGCGGACTGCTCCCTCTAGACAAGCGATCGAGTGCTTCCGTCACCGCCTGCTGCGTGTCGGGGTGGGTGAGCCGGTCGCGCACCGCGGCGAGCCGGGTCTGAGCAACCTCAGGGGGGAGTGCGTTCTCGATGGCGATCAGCGCCCACCGCCGCACACCGGCCCGGTCGTCGTTCAGGTGACCCACGAGGAGGTCGAGCGCGCGGGTGTTGCCGCGGGCGCCGAGAATCGCGAGCACGAACGACGGCTCGATGGCGTTGCCGGCCGCGCTGTCCACCTGCGGAATGAACGTCGTGTCGTTCGCCTCGAGGATCGCGCCCAGCGCACCGTTCACGATGGCGTCCCGGTAGGAACGAGTGGCGAGGCCCTGGGCGATGAGCGCGTGGCGGCCCGCAGTGTCGAGCCGTGCGAGGGCGGTCAGCGCGTGGCCCCGGACTTCGTAGCTCGCATCGCGAGTCCACGCGCCGCGCGCGAGTGCCATGGCGCGTTCCCCGCCGATCTTGCCGAGCGCAGTCACAGCCGCGGCCCGGACCTGCGCGGAGCTATCCGCCAGGGCGCGCTCGAGCGCCGGCAGCGCCACCGCGGCGGGTGCGCTGTCGAGTGCTTCCGTCGCCTGCACCCGCGTCAGGAAGTAGTCCGCCGAGACCGCCGCCCGGGCCAGCGCCGCCCCGGCCGCAGAGTCGGCGCGGCGCGAGGCGAGGCGCTCGATCACCCACTGACGGTTCCAGAGATCGGGATCGCGCTCCAGCTGCGTGGCGAGCCAGGCCGTGGGCTGGTCGAACGTGAGCGTCTTGAGCACGGCGTTGCCGTCGTCGAACACGACCATGGTCGGCGCGCGCTTCACCCCGTCGATCGCGATCGACTGCTCCCGCTGGTCCAGCTGGGCGTGCTCGACCACGTCGCCCGCCGCCGTCCCGATCCGGATCGTGAGCGGCATGCGGAAGACGGCCGGCGTGGTGATGCGGAGTCCGGTGGTGTCGGCCTTGGCGGTGTCCGGCTGGGTCTGCAGCACGTGCAGGGTGAGGCGCGCCGCGCCGGAATCGTACGTCGCGGTGACGGTGAGCTCCGGGTATCCCGCCTGGTACATCCATTCGTCCCAGAACCAGTCGAGGTTTTCGCCCGTGGCCTCGAGCACGGCCTGCCGCAGGTCGTCGGTCGTGGCCGTGCCGTACGCGTGGTCGGTCAGGTAGCGGTGGATGGCGGCCCAGAACCGCTCGGGGCCGAGCAGGTGCTGGAGCATCCGCAGGACGAGGGCGCCCTTTGGGTAGATGTTGTTCGACCCCAGTGAAGCGAGCGGCATACGGCGCTGCACGTCGATCTGCATGAACTGCTGATACTCGTCCAGGTAGTAGTCGTCGGCGGCGTGCCGGCCCAGCCGGGTTTCCCAGTACTGGCCCGGCATGAATTCGGCGAAGCCCTCGTTGAGCCACATGTTGGCCCAGTTCATCGTCGTCACGTAGTCCCCGAACCACTGATGCGACAGCTCGTGGGGAATGAGGATCCAGTCGTACCACGGCCGGTCGGCGTACGCCCGCGCATCGGGCAGCCAGTCCACGAGCGTCGTGGCGCTCACGTTTTCCATGCCGCCGAAGAAGTCCGCGACGGTGGTCTGTGCGTACTTGGCCCACGGGTACCGGACGCCGGTGAGCGTCGAGTAGACGTCGATCATGTCCGGCGTGCGGTGGAACAACCGTCGGGCCAGGGCGCTGTCTTCCCGATAGACGTAGTAGTCCACCGGAAGGCCGCGCCACGCGTCGGGAATCTTCACGAGCGGCGCGACGATCAACGACACGAGGTAGGTGGCGCTGGGCTTGTCCTGTCGCCAGCTCATGGTGCGGGTGCCGTCGGCGTTGCGGCGGTCCGCCGTGAGGCTGCCGTTGGACACGGCCGTGAATCCACCGGGCACCGTAGCCTCGAGCGACCACGTCATCTTGTCGTTGGGAAAGTCGTAGGTCGGGAACCAGTAGTGATTGTTGTGATCCTCTCCCTGGCTCCAGATTTGACGCGGGCGATGCGCCCGGCCCTCGGGCTGAATGAATGTGAGCCCGGTCCCGTTCTCCACCCGGCCGTGGTAGGTGATGGTGAACCGGGTCGTGTCGCCGAAAGCGACGCGGGCCGCAGGAAACACCACCAGCGTATCCCCGTGTGCCGTGAAGCGCAGCGTACGGCCGGCGGCGTCGGCGATGCGCGTCACGCGCAGCTTGGCGCCCGCGTCGAGCACCACCGAGTCGAGCCCGGGGCGCCGGGCGACGAGCGTCGTGGCCACCCGCCCTTCGAACGACGTCGAGTCCCAGTCGAACTCCCGCAGGGCGATGCGCTGGTCCACGAGATCGTAGTCGTGCGAGCGCGTATAGTGATCGTTCGCCATGCGCTCGGCGTTGCTTTGCGCGACCGAGGGCCGCGCCGCGACGGTGGCGAGCGCGACGAGGAAGGCGGAGCCTGCGAATCGCATCATCTACTCTCCGGATGGGACCGGCCGGCAACTTACGGACGTTGCCGAAGGGATGCCAGACTCGAAGGCTGGCCCTCAGCCGCGGCGCCGTCCCCCGCGCTGCTCCATTTCCTCGCGACCTTCCGCCTCTTCCTGTCGCTGCTGCTCGTCCTTCCACTTCCTGTAGGCCTTCAGCTGACTCGCGGCGAGAAAACTCTTCAAGCGTTGGTCGAAGCGCGCGTCTTCTTTGACGAGGGAATCTCCCAACGCCCGCAGGACGGGGAAGCTCGAGCGGGCGGCCTCGCGGTCGCCACCCTGAAGTGTGGCGTCGATGGCGCGCCGAGCGGCCTGAGCGCTGTCGCGGATCGCCGCGGTGGCGCTCATGAAGGAGTCATAGACCACGCGGTATTCTCCCGCCTGGCCGCTGTCGAGCTCGAAGCGTGGGATGAAGAAGTCCGGGAGGGGCGGCCCCTCGAGCTGGCCCGTAGTCGGCATCGCCCGTTCCGGACGGCCGCGCTCGCGCCAGCCGCCGGTACGGCCCATCCCTCCCATACCGCCGTATCCCGGATCCTGCGCGACGAGTGAGGCGCTCGCCGCCAGCAGGCACATGGCCGTGAGCGCCGTCGCATGAAGCTGCTTCATGAACGCCTCCGTAAGCTGTTGGTTTCGTGCGAAGGTCTGGAAGCGCGGCATGCTGCCCGGGCCCCCGTGGTGACGGTCACATCCCCCCTCCACCCGCTGCGACATATCTCCACTAGTATGACGCCTTCCCGACGGGCCTTCGTCACAATCTGCCTGGCGCTGGGGTGCCGCGCCGCCGGCCCAACCGCGTCCGTCAGCGACCCCGGTCTCGGAGTCAACGCCAGCCTACAGGGCCGGCGCCCGTTCCCCGGCGACAATCTCTGGAACACGCCGGTGGATCTGATGCCGCTCGACCCCAATTCGAGCGCGCTGATCGCCAGCATCGGGCTCACCAAGGGACTTCACCCCGACTTCGGCGCCAACTACAACGGCGGGCCGTTCGGAATTCCCTACGTCGTCGTGAGTGGCAATACGCCTGGCGTACAGGTGGCCTTCGACTACGCCGACGAAAGCGACTCGGGGCCCTATCCCATCCCACCCGGTGCACCCGTCGAAGGAGGGGCCTCCTCCGGTGGCGACCGTCACGTGCTCGTGGTTGATCGCGACTATTGGAGGCTGTACGAGCTGTTCGCCGCCTACCCGGTACCTCGCTCGCGCGACTGGACCGCCGGGTCGGGGGCGATTTTCGATCTCGGCTCCAACGCGGTTCGTCCCGACGGCTGGACGTCGGCCGATGCGGCCGGGCTCCCGATCTTTCCCGGTCTGGTCCGCTACGACGAGGTGGTGGAGCTGGGTGTGATCCGGCATGCGTTGCGTTTCACGGTCCAGACCACGCGACGCGCCTATGTGTACCCCGCACGCCACTACGCGAGCGCCGATACCAGCTCCAACCGGCCGCCCATGGGGATGCGGGTGCGCCTCAAGGCGAGCTTCGACATTTCCGGTTTCCCGCCGAGCGCGCGCGTGATCCTGCAGGCGCTCAAGACCTACGGCATGATGGTCGCGGACAACGGCGGGGACTGGTTCATCTCGGGAGCCCCCGACGCCCGCTGGAATGACGCCGAGCTCAACACCCTGAAGCAGGTGGCAGGAAGCAACTTCGAGGTGGTGAATATGGGGGCGAGTGTGAATCCGTAACGAACAGCGCCACCCCGTTCCGATCGCGAACGGGGTGGCGCAGCCCGCTGCTAGTGGCCGCGGCGGAGGTAGACGGTCGGTGCGGACGAGCCGACGACGGGACGCGCCATAGGAGCGGCGATCGTGCCGAGCGGACTACCGGTCAGATCGTGCAGGCAGTATTCGCGGGCGGTGCCCACCGGAGACCACCGGCCGTGCAACCGGGCGGGCAGCGTCAGACAGGGACCCGTATGCACGGGTCCGGCGTGCGTGAATGTCAGGGCGCTCATCAGGGGCTCCGGGTAGCCAGTCACCCCCTTAGATGCTGCCCGCCGGTCCAGGGTTGCGCCCTTCGTCAGGACTCTTCCAGCCGGTCCAGCGCGAACCGCAGCCGCAGCATCGCCGCTTCGAGCGTGCGCTGCTCCTCATCGGGCGCCGAGCCGCTTTCTACCACACGGGTGAGGAGCCGCAGCGCCTCACGGATCTGGTCCCCCGCCGAAAGAATGGACAGCCGCCGCTCGCCGGCCGTTCGCCGATCGCCGTTGATGCGCCGGTCCGCCGCCGGATGCTCCGGCCGCGGAGCGCCGCCGCGCCGATCGAGGATGGAGCGGCGATCGAGCGGTCGCCGGCGCTCGTTGGGTGCGGTCATGGGAGCACAATGGTAGCACGGCGCTGCCGCGACAGCGAGGTGGTAAAACCCTCTGGACCAGCTATTCTTCGGCGGCATTCACCATTCCACCACGGGAGCTACCGTAATGTTCCTGTTGCTCGTCATGCGCTTGGTCCACATCCTGCTCGGCGTCTTCTGGGCCGGGACCATGATATTCTCCGCTGTCTTTCTCTTCCCCGCCGTGCGCGACGCAGGACCTGATGGCGCCAAGGTCGCGGCCGGCCTCGCCCGCCGGCGGTTCCTCGCCATCATGCCGGTGGTCGCAGGCCTGAACATCCTGTCCGGGTTCTGGCTCTTCTGGAGAGTGTCCGGCGGATTCCAGCCCTCGTTCATGCATTCCGCAACCGGCATGGCGTTCGGTCTCGGTGGGGCAGCGGCGATCGCCGCTTTCGTGATCGGCGTGTCCATTGTGCGTCCCGCGATGCAGCGGGCTGGCGTCCTCGCCGAGGCGGCCGCGCGGGCCCCTGCCGCCGAGCGCGATACCCAGTTGGCGGTGGCGCAGGGACTGCGGCTGCGAGCTGCGTCGGCGGGCCAGGTGGTGGCAGTCCTCCTCGTGCTGGCTGTCGCGGCCATGGCATTGGCTCGCTACGTATAGCCCTCCCAACCGTCCGCTTGCGGGACCCGGGCGTCCCAATCACGCACACCACCGCGACAGGTCGCCCGGGTCCTCCTGAATCAAATCGTTGGCAGACAGCGTATTCCGGATCGTCATCCCGAGGCACGCAACTTGACTTAGCCGGGGTGCCGGTCCGCAACCGACGGCCTGTATTCGCTGTCCAACAGAGATCACTCGATCGAGGATCCTCATGCCATCGCGTGTCATCCTGCAACGGACTGCCCTGACGGCGCTTGCGCTCGCCGTCTGGCGCACGCCGTCGCTTCGCGCTCAGTCCGCCCTGGTGGATATTCGTGACCTGACGCCGCAGGAGCACCGCTCCGCGGCGTTCGTGCTTGCCACGCCGCAAGTGCTCCAGGTCGAGGCGACCGGCGCCGAACCGCGGCGCGACCGCGATCGGGACGGCTGGCGATGGGGCGACGACGATGACCGCACCACCTGGCCCGCCGCGGCGTGGATTCTGGATGTCCGCACCCGCGCGGTGGTGTGGGACCTGCGGACTGCCGAGACCGAGCGCTCGCCCAACGGCCTGCGGCGGTTCTCCGGCGTGATCAGGCTCCCGGCCGGCGTGTACGAGGCGCACTTCGGCTCCTTCGTGGCGACGTCGGTTTCGTACAGCGGGGACTTCAAGGACCTGATCTCGCTGCGTCGCGACCAGCGGCGCGGCCGTGTTCGCTACCGCGGACCGTACGTCGACGACGGCTCGTACCGGGACCTCGGCATCGTGATCCGCGGGGTGGGCCGGGTAGCCGTCGACCGCGACCTGGACAGCGCGTCGCAGTCGTTCACCGGGTCGATCGTGCTGTCGCTGCTGGACGACGGCCCGAGCGCCTCGACGCGCAAAGCCTTCGAGCTCACGCGGCCCGCCGACATCGAGGTCTACGCCATCGGTGAGCTGCGGAAAGACGGCGCGTTCGACTACGGCTGGATCCAGAACGCCGATACGCGACGGCGCGTCTGGGAAATGGAATACCGCCGCACCGCCGATGCGGGTGGCGCGCACAAGAACCGCATGGTGCGAGACACGGTCCGGCTGCCCGCCGGCCGGTACGTCGCCTACTTCGTGAGCGACGACTCGCACGACCCTGGTGAGTGGAATGCCATGCCGCCGTTCGATCCCGACTTCTGGGGCATGACGCTGCGCATCGCCGACGCGGCCGGTCGCGCCGCCGTGAAGCCGTTCGCGTGGCAGCCGGTCCCCGAGCAGACGATCGTCTCGCTCACCGGCATCGGGGACGATGCCCTCCGCTCGGCGGGCTTCACGCTGCGGCGGCCGATGGACGTGCGGGTCTATGCCCTGGGTGAAGGCAGTACCCCCGACGGCGACATGGACGACTACGCCTGGATCGTGAACGCCACGACGCGCCGCCGCGTGTGGGCGATGCGCTACGAAGACACCGAAGCCGCCGGTGGCGCGGACAAGAACCGGTTGTACGACGGCACCCTCCGGCTCGAGGCCGGGAGCTATCTCGTCTACTACAAGAGCGACGGGTCGCACTCCTTCGGCAACTGGAACGCTGCGCCCCCGCCGGAGAACGAGTACTGGGGCGTGAGCGTCTTCCCCGCGAGCGGCCGGGTGGATTCGAGCGTCGTCGCCCCGTTCCAGCGCACCACGGCCGACGCCATCGCCGAGATCGTGCGGGTGAAGAGCGACAAGCACAAACGCGAGCTGTTCACGCTCGACCAGGTGACGACGGTCCGCGTGTACGCCATCGGCGAAGCCAGCGGTGGGGAAATGGCCGACTACGGGTGGATCGAGGACGCCGCGACGGGCGATACGGTGTGGGAGATGACGTATCGCTCGACGACCCACGCCGGCGGCGCGAGCAAGAATCGCCTGTTCGACGGGACGGTGCGACTGCTCGCCGGCCGGTACGTGCTGCACTACGACACGGACGGCTCGCACGCCTATGGCGACTGGAACGACGATCCGCCGGACGATCCCGAAGGGTGGGGCATCACGGTGACGCGCGCGCCGTAGATCGGCTTCACGCCCGACCCCCTGTCCGCCTACCTTTCGGGCGGACAGGGGGTTTGTCATTCATGGTGAAGCCTGCGATCCTCCTCGTGCTGGCCCTCGCTGCCTGCGACGTCAAATCAGAGATGCTGGGCGGCGGCGCCCAGCCCATTCTGCCGCCCGTCCAGTCGCTCGATGCCGATGTCTCGTTCTTCCACACGCACACACCGGCGCCCGGCGGATCGACGGCGAACTGGGATCTTGCCCTCGACCGGATCACCTTCGTCGACACGGCGATCAACCGCCTACTCGCGGTTCCGCTGGCCACGCTGCGCGCGGCCGAAGCGCAGCAGCCCAGCAACCAGGGCGACTACTGGCAATGGGACTTCGACACGACGGCGGGAGGCCAGGCCTACCACGGGTCGCTCCTGGGCGGCCCCGTCGGCATCAGCAACGGCTGGATCATGTACCTGTCCGCGCCGGGGCGGACTCCGCCGCTCTCCGACTACAAGTGGTATTCCGGGCTGGCGAGCGTCTACGGGAGCCCGGGGTACTGGGTGATCGAGGATCCGGCGGGCGCGAGTCCCGCCGATACCGCATCGATCCAGTGGAGCTACGACGGGGTCACCAACTACCTGCAGTTCACCAAAGGACCGGACGGCGTGCTCACCTACACCTGGAACGAGCCGTATCGTCAGATCGAGTGGGTCGCGACCAACTCGCCCGACAACTTCCTGCTGCACTGGAATCCGACGGCAGGAACAGGCGGCGTGCGGCTCGGCGGTGGCAGCGTGCTCTGTTGGGATGCCCAGCAGCAGGATTCCGCCTGCTAGCGGTCCCCACTCCCAGCATGCCCCAGCAGACTCAAGCGATATCTGGCCGGGGTTCCGTCGGTCGTGCCGCAGAGTGATGTTCCAAGCTCCGATGCAACCAGATCACTTGCAGCGTCTCCGCGCGGCCCTCGGCCACAGCTACGCCATCGTGCGCGAGCTGGGGAGCGGAGGCATGGCGACCGTCTTCCTGGCCGACGACCTGAAACACCATCGGCCGGTGGCGGTGAAGGTGCTGCGCCCCGAGCTGGCGACAGCCATCGGACCGGACCGGTTTCTGCGCGAGATCGCGGTCGCGGCAACCCTGAACCATCCCCACATCCTATCGCTCCACGATTCTGGCGATGCCGGCGGCTTCCTCTTCTACGTCATGCCCTTCATCAAAGGGGAATCGCTGCGGCAGGCGCTCGAGCGCGAGCACCAGTTACCGGTCGACATGGCCGTCGGCATCGCCCGGCAGGTGGCGTCGGCATTGGCGTACGCCCACGGGCAGGGAGTGATTCATCGGGACATCAAACCCGAGAACATTCTGCTCTACGAAGGCGAAGCGATGGTCGCCGACTTCGGCATCGCACTCGCGGCTACCGGGACGACCGGCGAGCGACTCACCGAGACCGGCATGCTGGTCGGCACGCCCGAGTACATGAGCCCAGAACAGGGAATGGGAGAGCGCGGCTTGGATGCGCGCAGTGACGTATACAGCCTGGGCTGTGTGCTGTACGAGATGCTCGCGGGCGAGCCGCCGCACACCGGGCCGACGGCGCAGGCCGTGATCGCCAAGCGGATGACGGACCACGTCTCGGGCGTGCGCCGCCTGCGGGACGGCGTCCCGGCGGCCGTTGACCATGCAATCACCAAGGCCCTGGCCCGGGCCCCCGCCGACCGTTTCCCGTCGGCTGCGGCGTTCGCCGAGGCGCTGACCCACTCCGACGGCGCGTCGCCGCACGCGGGATCGGTCGCCGTACTGCCCTTTCTGAACCTGAGCGCGGACCCCGACAACGAATACTTCGCCGACGGCATCACGGAGGACGTGATCGCCCAGCTCTCGAAGATCCGCGCGCTCAAGGTGATCTCGCGCACGTCGGTGATGCCCTTCAAGAAACGGGACAAGAGCCTGCGCGACATCGCCGCCCAGCTCGAGGTGGCGACGCTGCTCGAGGGCAGCGTGCGGCGCGCGGGGGATCGCGTGCGGATCGTTGCCCAGCTCATCGACGCCCAAACGGACCAGCATCTCTGGGCCGAGACCTACGATCGCCAGCTCACCGACATCTTCGCGATCCAGACCGACGTCGCGGTCCAGATCGCGACCGCGCTGCGCGCGGAGCTCTCGCACGAGGAGCGGGCCCGGATTCACGTCCCGCCGACGAGCGATCTCGGGGCCTACCAGCTCTACCTCCAGGGCCGCGCCTGGTATCGCCGTTACACCCAGGATGGCATTACCAAAGGGATCGAGTACTTCGAGCGCGCGATTGCGGTGGACCCCGGCTACGCCATGGCATACACGGCCGTCGCGGTGGCCTATGCGGAGCTCATTTCCACCGGCCAAGGAGGCCGCGGCCTGCGACCGGGCGAGGCCTACGAGCGGGCGAGACAGGCGGTGGAAAAGGCCCTGACCCTGGATCAGCGGCTGGGCGAGGCGCATGGCGTGCTGGCGCTGCTCAAGTTCATCTGGGACTACGATTGGGCCGGCGCCGAGCGTGAGTTCACGCTGGCGCTCGAGCTGAGTCCCGGTGGGGCCGACATCTACGATCACTACGGGTGGATGTGCGGCGCCATGGGGCGCTACGACGAGTCCTGCGCGCTCGTGAAACGCGCGCAGGAGCTCGACCCGCTGACCCATCGCGCCGACGTGGCGTCGGCGCTGCTCAGGGCGGGACGATATCCGGAGGCGCTGGAGCAGGCACTCCGGAGCGTCGAGTTCGACCCACAGTACGCGAGAGGGCGCGCGACCCTGGCGTGGGCATATCTGAAGAATGGCAGGATCGACGAGGGGATCGCCGAGCTGGAGCAATCGGTCGCGCTCGCTCCCGAAGACGCCATGTTGCTGGGGCAGCTCGGGGAGGCCTACGCGATCGCCGGACGGAGCGCGGAAGCGCGAGAGGTGCAACACAGGCTGGAGGAGCTCTCGCGCCAGCGATACGTGAGCCCGTATCACCTCGCCTACGTTCCGGCCGGCCTCGGCGACGCGGAAACGGCGATCGACTGGTTGGAGCAGGCCAGACAGGAGCGAGCGGGCGGGATCTACGGGATCAAGGGCTCATTCCTGTTCGCGGACCTGCGCGCGCATCCCAGGTTCCAGGCAATCCTGAAAGGGATGAACCTCTCGCCCTGAGCGTCAGCGGTAGCCGGCCGCCTGCAGGCCGAAGAGCTCGGCGTACAGCCCGCCACGCGCGACGAGCTCTCCGTGGGTCCCCTGGTCCATGAGCTCGCCGCCCTGCAGCACCAGGATCCGGTCCGCCATGCGGACCGTCGAGAAGCGGTGCGAAATGAGCACCGCCATGCGCCCCTTCGTCAGCTCGGCGAATCTGAGAAACACCTCGTACTCGGCGCGCGCGTCGAGCGCCGCGGTGGGCTCATCCAGGATCAGCACCTGTGCCTCGCGCAAATAGGCGCGCGCCAGCGCGACCTTCTGCCACTCGCCCCCGGAGAGCTCGACCCCGCCGTCGAAGCGTCGACCGAGCATTTGACCGTAACCGCCGGCAAGCCGTCCCGCGACGTCTTCGGCGCGGCTGCGGCGCGCCGCCTCGTGGATTCGGGCGTCGTCCTCCAGGCGCTCGATCTCGCTCACCCCGATGTTCTCCTTGAAGATGAAGTCGTAGCGCACGAAGTCCTGGAAGATCACGCCGATGTTGCGGCGCAGGCTCACCAGGTCGTAGTCACGCAGGTCCACGCCGTCGAGCAGGATCTGTCCTTCGTCCGGGTCGTACAAGCGGGCGAGCAGCTTCACGAGCGTCGTCTTGCCGGCGCCGTTTTCCCCCACCAGCGCGATCCGTTCGCCCGGCCCGATGGTGAACGTCAGGTGCCGGACGGCCCACCGCTCCGACCCCGGGTATCGGAACCCGACGTCCTTGAACTCGAAGCCCTGCCGGATCGGCGACGGCACGGGCCGGGCTCCGGCGCGGGAGACGACCCGGGGCTGGACGTCGAAGAACGTGAACAGATCGCCCAGGTAGAGACTTTGCTCGTAGATGTTCGACAACGAGAGCAGGATGCGCTGGATCAGATCGCGGCTCGAGCGGAACGAGCCCGCGAGGAAGGTCAGGGAGCCGATCGTGTAGCGGCCCAGTACCGTGAGGTAGACGATCACCGCATACGCGGCGTAGTACCCCAGCGTCCCCAGGGTCACGAGCGCCGTCGATACCACGTTGCGGCGCACGGCGAGCTTTTTGTTCGCTTCGTAGAACTCGTCGGACAGGCGCGCGTATCGGCCCACGAGGAAATCGGAGAGGCCGAACAGCTTCACTTCCTTGGCCGATTCGTCGGACGCGCCCATGTAGCGCAGGTAGTCGAGCAGCCGGCGCTCCGGGGTCCAGCGAAACAGCAGCGAATAGCCGAGCGAGGCGTAGTGCGCCTCGCCGAGGAACGAGGGCACCACCGCGACGGCCAGGAGCAGCAGGAGCCACGGCAGCTGCACGAGGAGCACACCCGCGAGCGAGGCGAGCGTCACCAGGTCCTGGGCGGTGGAGAGCAGCAGGGCGAAGAGCCCGATGCGGCCGACCGTCTGGCGCCGGGCGCGCTCCAAGTGGTCGTAGGTGTCGGCGTCCTCGAACTGGGCCAGATCGAGCGTCGCGGCGTGTTGCATCAGGCGCACGCTGATGCGGTTCGCGAACAGGTCGCCCAGAAGACTCTCGAGCAGGGACGAAGCGCGCGCCAGCGCCTCGCCGACGACGGCGATGCCGAGCTCGAGGGCGACCAGGCCGCCGAGTGTCCACCAGTCCACGGGCTGCCCGGCGTGCGTCACGGCGATTGCGGCGATCACGCCGTCGATGATGAGCTTGCCGATCCACAGGACGGCGACGGGAATGACCGACCGGACGGTGCGCAGCGCCAGGATCGCGACGGTGTAGCCGCGGTGCGTGCGGAACACCAGGCGCAAGAGCGGCGGCACGTGGCGCAGCGCTTCGAGTCGCTGGCCCCAGGTCGGGGGCTTCCCGTCGGGGGCCGGGCGGGAGGGGGGGAAGAATCGGGGTGCGGTCACAGGAAGTGAAAGGTAGCCGTCCACCTTGCGCGGCGTCGCCCGCGACCGCACATGGCGCCGCCGTCCGCGGATCCACACATTTGATCCACGATGAGAGACCACGGATGATCCGAGGAGCGGGCGGCACCCCGGGAGGCGTGGGTACGTTCCTGGGCGGCGCCGCGATGATCGTGGCCGGCGGCTATCTGCTCCTCACGCGCGTTACGGTGGCGAGCGGGGGCTGGACGCTCTGGGGCTACAACGCGTTCGGCCTGTCGCTTCTGCCGCTGCTCGTCGGGATCGGCGTGCTGTTCTTCAACGGCCGTTCCATTCCGGGGTGGGGACTGACCGGCGCCGGGGCACTGATCATCGTGGCCGGGATCCTCGCCAATCTGCACATCTACTTCCAAGCGACGTCGTTGTTCGACACGCTGATCATCCTCGGGCTGCTCGCGGCGGGGATCGGGCTCGTGGCGCGGTCACTGCGCCCCCACCCTAGCCCCCCATCCGGACCCGAGAAGACGCAGGATTGACCGTGCGCTCCGGCTGCCCATGAGATGCGCGACGCTGGCATGCGTCGCCGTTGCCGTGGCGGGCGCGACGGGCCCCGTCTACTGGGGCAACGCGTCATCGCAGCGCGGTGAGGTGTGTCTCGATCTGCCCGCCGGGCTCGTCGATTGGCGGTCGCTCGCCGTCCAGTCACTGGGGCAGGAGCGGTTCGCGCATCCGAGCCCCGACGTGCTGCGCGCGGGGCTCGAGCCGGAGCTGGGCAACTCGATGTCCGTTCCCTTCGAGGCGTCCATCCCGGCGAGCGTGGGAGACCGGTTCTGGGTCGTGTTGTATCGCGGCGGCGCCGCACCGGTGATTCCCACGGTGCTCCGCGGGAACGTCGCCTACTTCTTCGATTCGACGTTGACGCTCACGGCCGAGCCGGTCGCGGGAGGCGTGGCGTGCGCCCTGGGCCGCACGCCTGAAGCGGCGGCGTTCTACGTGAGCGGCGCGACGCTGCGGGACCCCGCGCTCGATGCGACGGCGGTCACTGCCGTGGGGCGGGACAGCTTCGCGATCTCCGTGGCCGGGAGGGAGCATCGATTCCCCCGACCCAGTTTCGCCTTTCCCAAAGTGCTGCACGTGACCCTGTTCCACCGGGATCCGACCGGAACGATCGCCCTCATCGAATGGGATCCCGGAGACGGCTCGACCTGCCTGTCGTCCTTTTCGCTCCTCATCCTCGGGCCCGCCGGGCCCCGCGAGCTGCTGGAGAACGGCTACGACTGCGACGTGTGAGTCGCAACGCTCCCATCCCGCCGTGCGTCTAATCGCCATGCCACGTGGAGTCCCGATGAAATCGCTCAATTTCCTGCTGCTCGCGGTGCCGATCACGCTCGCCGCCCAACAACCCGCCGATACCAATCGGGCCGGCCGGTTCGACAACGGCAAGATGTGGACGTTCGAGTACCCCCCCGACCGGTACTTCTCGGACACCTACGGGTTCGCGGCCGACTCGGCGTGGTTCACCCGCGCCCGTCTCGCGGCGTTGCGCATCCCCGGGTGCTCGGCCTCCTTCGTGTCGCCCCACGGACTCGTGGTCACCAACCATCACTGCTCACGCGAAGGGATCGTGGCCGTCACGAAGCCCGGCGAAACGCTGCTCGATTCGGGGTTCGTGGCGCACTCGCTGGCCGACGAGCGGCGCATGCCGGACTTCTTCGCCGACCAGCTGCTCGCCGTGCAGGACATTACGGATCAGATCCAGCCTGTGGTCGACCGGGCGACCTTCGACACGGCCCGCGCCCGCGTGCGTCGTGAGGCGAGCACGACCGCCGCCGCCCGGCTCAAGACGGCGTTCGCGTCGCCCGGCGATTCGATCTGGGTGCAGGTGGTGTCGCTCTACAACGGCGGGCGCTACTCGGGGTACGTGTTCCGCCGCTTCACCGACGTCCGGCTGGTCGCGGCGCCGGAGCTGCAGATGGGGTTCTTCGGCGGGGACCCGGACAACTTCACCTACCCGCGCTACGATCTGGATTTCTCGGTGATCCGGATCTACGGCGCCGACGGCAAGCCCTACGAGACGCCGAACTGGTTCACCTGGGGGAGTCAGGGCGTCGCACCGGGCGACGCGGTGTTCGTGATCGGCAACCCCGGCTCTACCTCCCGTCTGAAACCGATGTCGCAGCTCGAGTACGAACGTGCGGTGAGCGTGCCGGCGCAGGTGAGTTTTCTGTCTACGCGTCTGAGCGCCCTACGCGCCTATTACGATGGCCATCGAGTCACCGGGGACTCGTTGGACATGCGCAACTGGATGTTCGGCGTCTCGAACAGCCTGAAATCGTCGCAGGGTCGGCTCGGGGCCCTCCTCGACCCCGGGATCATGGCGCGGCGGCGCGATGCCGAGCGGCAGCTGGCGGAAAGCCTGACGGCGCGGCGCGAGCTGAAGGACCGTTACGGCCGGCTGCTGGATCGCATGGCCGACCTGCAGCGCCGCAAAGCGACCTTCGCGGCCCCGTATCGCGCGTTCGTCTTTTTCCCGAGCGGCTTTGCGGGATCGGCGCTGGCGCGGCGCGCTATCAACGCGGCGCAGATCGGAGGTGCCAGCGGAGACTCGGCGGCGGTGTTCAGTCGGCGCCTGCGCGCCGTCGGCAACCTACCGCCCGAGCTCGAGAGGCGTTTCCTGACCCTGGAGCTGGGCGACATCGTACGGGCCTACGGAGCGGCGCACCCGCTCGCCAAGGCCGCGCTCATGGGGCAGGCCACCCCGGAGGCGGCCGCCGAGGGGTTGTTGAGCACCTCGGCGCTCGCCGACTCGGCCAAAGCCGATCTGGCGCTCTCCGCCGGGCTCTCGACGGATGACCCGGCGCTCACGCTGTTGGCTGTCTTGCTCCCGGCGATCCGGGCTTTCAACCGCGACTTCGGCGCGCTCACGACCGAGGAGCGCGAGCTATCCAGCGACTTGGGCCGGGCGCACTTCGCGGTTTTCGGGAAGACCGTCCCGCCCGACGGGACGTTCTCCCCGCGTATCGCCGACGGAGTCGTGCAGGGCTACGCCTATAACGGCACGCTGGCGCCCCCGTTCACCACGTTCTACGGCATGTACGACCGCTTCCGCGCCAACGGCCCGGGAAGTGAATGGGATCTGCCCTACCGTTGGCGCACGCCACCCGCCGGACTCGACCTCGGCACGCCGCTCGACTTCGTGTCCACCGCCGATACCTACGGCGGCAATTCGGGGAGTCCGGTCGTGACACGGGACCTGCGCATCGTAGGGCTCAACTTCGACCGCAACATCGACGCCCTGGTGCGCGACTACATCTATCTCCCCGAGCGCGGCCGTAACGTGATGGTGGACGTGCGCGCGATCCAGGCGGCGCTCGCGAACGTGTACGGAGCGCGCCGCATCGTCACGGAGCTCACGACGGGGCAGCTGGGCGAGAGCGACGCGCCCTAGCTGCCGGCACGGAGTGCCGTCAGCGCCGCCTCGCTCGCCTCGAAACCGTCCGGGCGCTCGGGCGCTGTCGCACCCGCCTCGAGTAGCGCCTCGACGGCGCCCGCGTAATCGCCGGTGTGGCGGTGCCAGCTGTGTCCGGATCCGTGCAACGCCCAGCCGAGCGGGTTCAGGTCGTGGTCGTCGCCCTTCGCGTTCACCGCCGCGTGGTGACGCAACAGGTCCCGTACCATCTCCGCGTTCCCGTGCCACGCGGCCCAGTGGAGCGGCGTGCCGCCGTGCTGGCCGCGCACGTCGTGCGGCCACCCCGCGGCCAGCATGAGGCGCACCGCGTTGCCATTGTTGCTCTCCGCTGCGCTCACCAGCTTCTGCCGGTCGTCGTCGGTCAGGGTCCGTGCCAGGTCGGGGCGGCTCGCGAGCAGTTGCGCGAACAGCGCCTCGTCTCCCAGCTCACACGCCAGGCCTAGCCTCAATTCCTCCGAGCTGCGCTCCATCAGCACCGCGAGCACGCCCTCGTGGCCGAACTCCCGCGCGATGACGTGGGCGGTCTTGTGTCCGCCCAGCGTCCAGATGTAGATCGAGCCGCCGCTTCGGGGGTCGCGCTTGGGGAACCAGCGCTCCGAGACGGTCATGCGGATCGAGGCGGGGTCCGCGTCGAGGTGCCGCTGCACGCGCCCGAGATCCCCGAGGGCCGAGACCATCAAGAGGTCTGTGTGGCAGCCGCGGCTCACGAGGTAGCGCGCCACCTCCTGGCGGTCGCGCACCATGTACTGCGCCGGCGTCGATTCGTGATCGACGTCGCGCGCATCGATGTCCGCGCCATGGTCGAGGAGGAACGCCGCGATTTCGACGCTGGACGCGAAATGGAGCGGGGTCTGCCCGTCGCCGCCCCGGGCATGGACCAGCGCCGGGTCGCCCTGAAGCAGCTCGGCCAGCGTGTTCATCATACCGAGCCGGGCGGCGGCGTGGATGTCCACGCGCGCCCCACGCTCGATCAGGAACGACGCGAGCCCGCGGTCGTCGTCCAGCACGCCGAAGCTCCCGGCCCACCAGTGGCTGCGCTGGTTGATGTCCGCGCCGGCCTGCAGCAGCAGGTCGAGCATCTCCCGGTTTCCCCACGGCAGTGCGGCGAGCAGGGGGGTGGCGCCGAAGGCGAAGCCGGGCAGGGGGTCGTTGAGTCGGGCTTTGACTTCGGGGGACCGCTCGAGCACGCGGCGCGCTGACGCGGGGTCGTTGGCCTTGATGGCGGCGACGAGGGCCAACACCGGATCGCTATCGGCGGCGATCGTCTCCACGTGCGCCTTGAGCTTCGGCCAGCTCGCGAACCCGTACTCGGCCGCGAGGGCGTGTTGCGCATCGGCCAAGGTCGGTTCCGCCGGCGCCGGCCGTGAGAGCAGAGCGCGGAAGCGCTCCAACGCCTGCGGGTTGCGCTCCTTGAGGCCGCGCAACACGCGCTTCGCTTGCTTCTTGAGATGGTCGAGGTCGGGACGTGCGGGCAGCTGGCGAGTCATGGCTCCTCCCTTCGTGGGCGCCCAGTGTCCGCTGGGGTGGGCTGAAGAGAGGTCGATTGTGTGCTGCGAGCCTGCGCAGGTGGGATGATCCCTTCCCGCGGACGGGATGCAACCTGCATTGCAGGGTCTAGTCTATCGAGACCCCGATTCGAGGACAAGTATCATTTCTGCCACACCGCATAGCCGTCCGCCCGCAGCTGGCTCGCCAGGACGCGCTCCATGCGCTGTGCGGAGGCGTATGGCAGCGGATTGAGCTCGGCGTACAGATCGGGTCGCAAGCGGAGGCCGTAACGCCGCGCATACGGGTTGTCTTTCACGCCATAGCGATGGCGCTCGAACCGCGTCTCGGGGTCGAGGCCGGTCATACCGACGTACAGGCAGGGTTTCGCGGGGTCGTGCTGCGGGTTGGCGCGGCGGAACTTGGCGTGCTGCAGCACGTCACGTGACAGCTCGATGACGTAGACGTGATGGCGGGCCGGGGGCGAGCGGCGCGTGCCCATGGGACCACGAACTTAGCCCAAGCGCGGGCGTGTGCCCGGGAGAACAGCCGGACCGTGTCGTGGACCGGCCTGCTACTCGGCGGTGCTCTCCTGGGGGGAGCCGAGGTGATATTCGATGGTCACGGGACGGCTCAGCCGGATGCGCAGCCGCTGTCCGAGCGGCAGGACCAGGTGATCGCTCCGCGCATGCCTGACCAGGGTGCCGAACCGGTACTGGTCGGTCCGGATCGCATGTTCGTCCCCGTCGACTTCGAGCTCCACGAAGCGCAGCCCGATCTCCGGCACTCCGGCGAGGCGACCGCCTCGCTTTGCGTCGGTGACCATGCCGTGGATGACCAGGCCTGGCGGGATCTCCGCCCCGTCGCGCAGACGCACCGGCTCGATGGTGCGCAGCTCGAATTCATCGCCGGCCCGACTGCGGGCAGTCGAAATCTGGCTCTCCAACACCGCCACCAGGGTTGTGCCCGCCGGGATCGTCGCCGTCCGCTCGTCGGGATCGGTGTCCGAGGACGCCATGGCGAGGATACCGGCAACCAGTACGGCGGGAATCGCAATCCCAAGCGCCTTCATCGCATTTGTCATGAGTCCTCCCACTCTCTACCTACCCCTTCACAATCGGTTTGGAGGGTGCGTGGATCACACCTTCTCAGGTCAGTGGACGGCGACAGCGTCCCGGCGGTTGCACGAAGCGGCGTGACGTGGGCGGCCGCCCCATGGGTACTCCGAACGGGAGGTGGCTCGTGAACGGTCGGCGTGTGGTCTGGTTGGCAGTCGTGCTGGGACTCTGGGCGGGCTGCAGCGACGGGGCATTCACGCCCCAGGTCGAGCTGGCGGCCGCCCAGTCTCGTTGGCAGGCCGCGGGCATCATGAGCTATGACTTCGACTTGCAGGTGACCTGCTTCTGCGGCGCCACGGCGCTCGGCCCGGTGACCATCAGCGTGCGCAACGGCCAGCCCAGCGGCATTGTGTCCACCGACAGCGGCACGGTGGTGGATAGCCTGTACTTCCAGAGCTATCTGACGGTCGACCGGCTGTTCACCGCGCTGGGACGCATTCTCAGTGGTAAGCCCGCCGCCTTTACGGCGGCCTACGATGCCGGGCTTGGGTTCCCGTCGGACGTGTCTATCGACGGCGACGCCCGAGTCGCCGATGACGAGCTGCAGTTGCGCATTCTGAGCTTGCGGCCGGTCACGACGCCGCTCCGGTAGGCGAAACCTGGCGCGCTCCCGCCCGTACGGTCCGAATCCCCAGCCAGGTCAAGTCGTCGTGGATGACGAGATCATCTTCTTCACCCTGTTCGGTGCGGCGGCCGCATCCGCGCTCCTGTTCGGTGCCGCCTGGCTCCGCACGAGGCAGCGCCTGACCCATCTGGAAGACCGGTTGTTGGACCCGGCCCGCGCCCGGGGTGGGGACGATGCCGATCTCGATGCACGGCTGAACGATCTGGCGCTGCGCGTGGCCCAGCTCGCCCGCGGCCAGGAATTCCTGCAGCACCTGCTGTCCGGCAAGCGCCGCCTGCCGCAGTCGGGAAAGTCCTATGAGGTCACACCGTCCTGACAACCACCCCCTTGTCCAACGGACGAGGCCTTCTTAGGTTGCTCGAACGGCAGTCCAATCCAGTCCTGATCGAGGGTCACTTCTCGAGCATGTACACGCGCTATCGCACCCCACTGATGCTGCGCCTCTGGGCGTATCCGAGCCTCGTGTGCCGGATCGCGCCGATCGCAGCAGTCGGTGGGCGTATTGCGTCCGGCGATGCCGATTCGAGGAGACGAGCACCCTAGAAGTCCGCGATTCCATTACGTGATCCGGCCTTTCGGGTGCTCCCAGAGACCCGGAAGGCCGTTCTGTTAGGCACCATGCGAGGATCACGCTGATGGACATCGAGCTGCAGCGCACCAACGAAGCGATCATCACCCGCTACACCGACCAGCCCACCCGGATGCCGGCGGAGCTGCGCCACGCCATCGAGGAGCGCTGGGACGGCGCGCCGGTGCAGCTCTACGCGCTGGCCGATCTCGATCAGGCGCTGTCGCTGGCGGAGACCTGGGTGGCGCTCGGACCCAACCACTTCGCCACCGCACGCCGGAGCGGCGAGCGGTGGATCATCGAGAGTGTGTGGCGCTCGCGGGTGGAGGCGGTGCACGAAGCGCCGGGCCTCTCCGCCTCGACGCTCACGATCCTGGGCCGACCCGGCGACCCGGCGCTGCTCGTGGTGCGCTACACGCACCGCCAGCGGCGTGCCTTCGAGAACCTCCGGTTCGTACTCGAGGAGGCGATCGCGGGCCGCGTCATCCCATCGCCCGATGCGGACCGCGAGTACGCCGATGGGGTGGCGCGGCCCATCCGGGACGCGCAGGCGCTCGTGGCGGGGCAGCGCGTCGCGGTGATCCGGCGCCTCTTGGGCTACCTCACGCCCTATCGGCGGCGGCTGACGCTCGGCATGAGCGCCGCGGCGGTGATCACGCTGGTAAGCCTCGTGCCGCCGTACCTCGCCGGGTACCTGATCGACCGCGTGATCCGGCCGGCGCAACAGGGGAGCCTGCCGCTCGCGCGGGCGGGCCTGATCGCGTGGGTGGCGGTGGGCGCGATGGCGCTCGTGTACCTCGTGCGCCAGGGGGCCGCGCTGGTTCGCCTCCGGCTCATGTCGATCCTGGGTGAGTGGGTGGCGCGCGACCTCCGCGCCGAGCTGTACGAGCACATCCAGCGCCTGTCGCTCGCGTTCTTCTCGCGCAAGCGGACGGGGAGTCTCATCACGCGCGTCTCGGCAGACACCGATCGGTTGTGGGACTTCCTGGCGTTCGGCGTGGTGGACGTGTCGCTGTCGCTCGTGATGCTCGCCGGCTTGGGAGCGGTCCTCTTGAGCCTAGACTGGCGGCTCG